>JBCCTP010000183.1:0-8517 GCA_039198505.1 Actinomycetota bacterium
CCCGGACGTACACGTGGATGCCCTTCGACCCGGTGGTCTTGGGGAACCCGAGCATGCCGTACTCGGCGAGGTAGTCCCGGGTGATGCCCGCGGCCTCGCGCACCATCTCGAACGTGGCGCCGTGGGCGGGGTCGAGGTCGATGCGCAACTCGTCGGCGTCGTCGGGCTCGTCGGCGCGGAACTGCCACACGTGGAGGCCCAGCACACCCTGGTTGGCCGCCCAGAGGACGTGAGCGAGGTCGTCGATGACGAGCGCTCGCGACGGCGTGCCGTTGATGGTCTGCACCGTCGTGGTCGACAGCCAGTCGGGCGCCGACTCGGGGATCCGCTTCTGGAAGAACGACTTCCCGCGCACCCCGTTCGGATACCGCTCGAGCAGGACCGGTCGGTTCTGCAGCGTCCGCATGATCGGCGCACCGACGGCCAGGTAGTACCGGGCGAGGTCGAGCTTCGTGCGCGGCTCCTTGGCCGGCCCGACCGACGGAAACATCACCTTCTCGGGGTTGGTGACGGCGAAGGTGCGGCTCGCGCCATCGCCGATCGGGACCTCGAGCTCCACCGGCTCGCCGAACTCGGGGCGGGGACCCACGCCCTCGACGGTACCGGGTACGGTCGGCGCCCAGTGGACGAGCTCTTCGACGATGACGGCGCCCCCCGACCCGCGGCGCGTCCCCTGCACGAGTTCCTCGAACGACTGGGACCCGACGAACTGGCCGCCCGCCAGCGGGCCACCGAGCTCGACATCCTCACGATGGGGATCACGTTCACCGTGTACTCCGACGGCGAGAACATCGATCGGGCCTGGCCCTTCGACGTGATCCCTCGGGTCATCTCCGGACGCGAGTGGGACGGTGTGGTCGCCGGCCTCCAGCAGCGCCTCGTCGCGATCAACCGGTTCATCGACGACCTGTACCACGACCAGAAGATCGTCGCCGACGGGGTGTTCCCCGCCGATCTTCTCGCCGAGTCGGTCAACTTCCGGCCGGAGTGCGTGGGAGTCGATCCGAAGTACGGCGCCTGGGCACACATCTCGGGCTCCGATCTCGTGCGCGACGACGACGGCACGATGTACGTGCTCGAGGACAACCTCCGCGTGCCCTCGGGGGTGAGCTACGTCATCGAGAACCGCGCGGTCACCAAGCGGGCGTTCCCCGAGCTGTTCGAGGGCGAGCGCATCCGCCCGGTCGACACCTACACCGACGAACTCGACCGACTCCTCACCTCGCTGGCGCCCGACGGTGTCGATGACCCGCAGGTCGCCGTCCTGACGCCCGGCATCTACAACTCCGCGTACTTCGAGCACTCGTTCCTCGCGCAGCGCATGGGGGCCGAGCTGGTCGAGGGCGGCGATCTCATGGTCGCCTCCGACGACTGCGTGTACATGCACACGACCCGAGGCCGGCAACGGGTCCACGTCATCTATCGGCGCGTCGACGACCTGTTCCTCGACCCCGAGGTGTTCCGAGCCGACTCGATGCTGGGGGTCCCCGGCCTCATGCGGGCGTGGAAGGCCGGCAACGTCGGGATCGCCAACGCTCCCGGCGCCGGCGTGGCCGACGACAAGTGCGTCTACGCCTGGGTGCCCGACATCATCCGGTACTACCTCGGTGAGGAGCCGCTCATCGCCAATGTGCCGACCTATCGGTGTATGTACGACGACGAGCGCGAGTACGTGCTCGACCACCTCGACGAGCTGGTGATGAAGCCGGCGAACGAGAGCGGCGGCTACGGCATCACGATCGGGAACCGGGCCACCGAGGAGGAGCTCGCGGCGTGCGCAAAGGAAATCCTCGACGATCCGCGCAACTGGGTCGCGCAGCCGATCCTGTCGCTCTCGACGGTTCCCACGCTCGTTCCCGACCACGATCCTCCGCCGGTCGAGGAGCGCGACGGTGATCCGCTGCCGGTGCTCCGGGCGCGGCACGTCGACCTGCGTCCGTTCATCCTCACCGGCGCCGACAGCTACGTCAGCGACGGCGGGCTCACGCGGGTCGCCCTCGAGGAGGGCTCGTTGATCGTCAACTCCTCGCAGGGCGGCGGCAGCAAGGACACGTGGATCGTCGACGACCCTGCCCACCCCTCCGCCCCGACACCCGCCGAGTCGACGCAGTCGCAGAGGATCGACTGAGCATGGCCCTCCTGCTGTCACGCACCGCCGAGCGGCTCTACTGGGCCGCCCGCTATCTCGAGCGCGCGGAGGACACGTCGCGCATGGTGCTGGCCTTCGGCGAGCTGTTCGACGACCTGCCACCAGCGCGCAGCGGCATCCTCGGTGACGGGCGGTGGACGGCGTTGCTCGCCGTGTTCGGGAACGGAGTCACCGAACATGACACGCTCAGTGAGAACGACGTCGCACAGCGGCTCATCGTCGATCCCGATCGACCCGGCAGTGTCGCGTCGTCGGTCGGCCTCGCACGGGAGAACCTCCGCACCACGCGCGAGCTCCTCCCGCGAGCCGCGTGGCGTGCGGTCAACGACCTCAGCCTCTTCGTGAACGACGAGGTCGGCCGCGCGGCCGACCGCCGATTCCGCGGCCGGGTGCTCCGTCGCGTCGTCGACGACAGCCGACGGCTCGACGGGATCCTCACCTCGTCGATGACTCGCGACGACGCCTGGGAGGTGTGGCGACTCGGGCGTTATCTCGAGCGGGCCGACATGACCACCCGCGTCGTCGGTGTGCGCGCCGCGGCGCTCATGGCCCAGGATCCCGACGAGATCGCCTACGACGAAGTCCACGGGATGGGCGTGCTGCGCTCGCTCTCGGCGCTCCAGATGTATCAGCGGGCGACCCGAGGGCCGATCGAAGCGTCGCAGGTGGTCAAGTTCCTCCTGTTCAGCGACGACTTCCCGCGGTCGGTGCTCTTCTGCCTGTCCGAGATCGACCGGTGTCTCGAGCGCCTCACCGATCCGGAGCCGGTTCGGCACGCAGTCGTCGAGGCGCGATCGGCGCTGTTGTCCACCATGGCGGTTGCGGACGACGGCGCCGACCTCGACGACGCGATGGACTGGGTGCAGTCGTTGCTCGCCAAGGTCCACCACGCGACGACCGATCGGTACCTGAGCATCGGCGGGTGACCGTGAACCCGACCGGCGTCGACCACGATCCCGTCCGCCTGGCCGAGCGTCAGGCCACGGTCGATCGGCTCCTGATCGCCGAGGGGGCCGGCCACGTCGTGCACGACCTCCCGGTTCGCTCCGACGGTCGCTCGGTCGCGCTGGCGAGCCGTCCGTGGCGCCTCGATCCGATCCCGTACCACATCAGCGCCGAGGAGTTCCTCTGGCTCGACGAGGCGGTCCGGCGCCGGATGGCGATGCTCGAGGCGCTGCTCGACGACCTCTACGGGGAGCGGCGACTCGTCGCCGACGGCGTCATCGATCCCGCCCTGCTGTGGAGCTCACCGAGGTACCGACTCGCGGCGGTCGGGGCCGCCGAACGCCGCGAGCAGCGGCGGTGGCTGTCGGTGTACGCGGTCGACGTCGCCCGAACCGCCGACGGCGTCTGGTCCGCCATCACCGACCACACCGACGCCCCGTCGGGAATCGGGTACGCGCTCCTCGATCGGGCCGTGTTGGGCCAGGTCGCCGGGCCCGAGCTCGCATCGGCGCGCCGGCTCAGTCCGATGCTGCGCGTCTTGCGGCAGGCGTTCGACGACACGACGCCCTCGGTCGGCCCTCGCGTCGCGGTCTTCAGCGGTGGCATCGACCATCCCGCCTACATCGAGCACTCGTATCTCGCGACCGCTCTCGGTTACAACCTGGTCGAGGGGCCCGATCTGGTGGTGCGCGATCGTCATCTCTGGTTGCAGACGCTCGGTGGGCTCGAGGCGGTCGACGTGCTCTACCGCCGGCTCAGCGACTGGTCACTCGACCCGATGGAGACCAACACGACCGGATCGTCGGGCGTGCCCGGCGTCCTCCTCGCGAACGAGTCGGGTGGCCTCGCGCTCGCCAACGCCCACGGCACCGGCGTTCTCCAGGATCCGGTTCTCGCCCGGCTGTGGGACCGCGCCGGTCAGGAGTTGACGGGCGACGAGCCGTGGCTGAACCTCCGACGCGATGACGGGACGATCGACTCGATCCTCGGCCGACCGGCCGAACGGGTCGACACGTGGTTCGACGATCAACTCGTCCAGCAGCCCGTCGTGTTGCGCTTCCATGCGGTCGCCACCGACGAGGGCATCACGGTGATGCCGGGGGCGAACGGCCGGGTGCTCGCCGTCGACGACGATCCGCGGTTGCCGTCGCCGTGTCTCGCGAAGGACGTGTGGGTGTCCGCGGAGCCGTCGGAACTCGTCCCGTCGTTCCCGGTGCGCGAGGCACTGGTGGCGCCGCAGGTCGACCTCATCACGTCGGTGCCCACGCGTGCCGCCGACTCGCTGTACTGGCTCTCCCGGGCGGCCGAGCGGTCCGAGGCGGTCGCGAGGGCGTGCCGCGTGGTCGCCGGGTCGCCGATCGACGCGATCGGGGAGGGACCGCCCGATGTCGCGCTCCAGCTGCTCGACGCGCTCACGGGTCCCGATGTCGACCTCGCTGCGGTCGGCGCCCCCGACGACGATGGCACGCGCGCAGCGGCGACCGAGCGGGAGACGATCGTGGTGTCGGCCGGACAGTCGCTCGACTATCACGTCGGGTCGATGCTGGCGGAGTCGGCCAGCGTCCGCGAGTTCCTGTCGACCACCACCGGCCGCGTGCTCGGTGAACTCGTCACCACCCGGGAGCGACTCACGAGCCGGCCGCTCGACGTCGACGCCCTGGACGTGTTGCTCACCCAGCTCTCGGCCTTCTCGGGACTCTGGAGCGAGTCCGTGGTCCGTGGTCCGGCGTGGTACTTCGGCGACTTCGCCCGCCGCTACGAACGTGCCGTCGTCGCGCTCACCGGAGCGGCCGCCGCAGTGCGCTGCGCCGGCGATCCACGCCGGGATCCCGGTGACCGGCGGCGCGGTCTCGAGTCCGTCCTCGCCGCCAACGACAGCCTCGTCGCCTATCGACGTCGCCACCGCAGCGACGTCGAGATCCAGGCCGTCCTCGCGCTGCTGCTGCACGACGATCGGAACCCGCGCTCGGCCGGCGCCTCGATGGCCGGCCTCGATCGCAACGCCCGGTCGATCGGATGGTTCGACGGCACCGACGTGCTCGCGGAGATCCGACGCGACCTCGATGCGGTCGAGGAGTCGGTCGACGTCGATCCTGCCGAACTCGAGTCGTTGATCACGCGGCTGCACAGCGCAGCAGCAGCTCTGCACTCGACCGAGCTCATGGCGCCGCCCCATCCGATGCTGGTCCGCTCGTCGGCGGTGGTCGATCCGGGAGCCGTCGCATGAGCAACGACCTCGAGCGGGGAACCGTCGGCGATCGACCGGCCCCCGGCCCGACGACGTCGTACGTCGTCACCCACCGCACCGCCTATCGGTACGCGGTGCCCGTGTCCGACGCCTACACGATGACGTGTCTGCTGCCACGAGACCGGAGCATCCAACGGGTGCTCGGCGCATCGCTCGACGTCCGCCCGGAGCCGAACGAGTACGACGACCGCACCGACGTGTTCGGCAATCGCGTGGTGCAGGTCGGCGTGCACCGGCGTCACGACGAGTTCGAGGTCGTGGCGACGAGCCGCGTCGAGGTCCGCCCGCAGCCCGTCCCTTCGACGCCGCTCACCTGGGAGGAGGTCGCCGGACGCTGCACGGCGCTGCAGGGTGCGCGCGCGATCCGCGTCGGGCCGTATCGCGCCGTCACCCCGTCGTCGATGCCGGTCGACGGGGTCGCCGAACTCGACGCGTTGGCGTCCACCGTGTTCACCCCGGGCCGGCCGATCGTCGAGGCGCTGAGAGACCTGTCGCACCTGATCTTCAGCGAGTTCTCGTTCGACCCGACCGCCACCGACTGGGCGACGCCACTCGACGACGTCCTGCGTCATCGGCGCGGGGTCTGTCAGGACTTCGCCCACCTGGCGATCGCCGCGTGTCGGTCACGCGGGCTCGCCGCCGCCTACATCAGCGGGTACATCGAGACCGATCCGCCACCTGGCGAGGTCAAGTCGATCGGCGCCGACGCATCCCACGCGTGGTGCTCGGTCTGGATCCCCGGTGAGAACGAGGCGGGCGACGTCGGTCGCGAGTGGTTCGATCTCGACCCGACCAACGACCAGGTCCCGCCGCATCGCCACGTCACCGTCGGGTGGGGTCGCGACTACTCCGACGTCGCTCCGGTTCGAGGCGTGGTGATCGGTCCGAGCTCGACCCAGTCGATGGAGGTGTCGGTCGACGTCCGCCGCATCTGAACCGTGACGTCCCTGGTCAGACCCAGGAGGCCACGCCCGGCGTCACTGGCTCGAATGGAGTTCGGCGTTGAGCTCACCCCACGACTTCGACCGGGGCCGCGCGATCACCTGGCCGGTCTGGCCGTCACGCAGGAAGAGCAGCCCGCTCATGCCGGAGATCTCGCGGCCCTTCTTCACGCCATCCGGCGTGAAGACCGGGGTCGAGGCCGTGACGTACAGGCCGGCCTCGACCACGCAGTCGTCACCGAGGCTGATCCCGATGCCGGCGTTGGCGCCGAGCAGGCAGCGTTCGCCGATCGAGATCGTCTCCTGCCCGCCGCCCGACAGCGTGACCATGATCGACGCGCCGCCGCCGACATCGGACCCGTCGCCCACGACGACGCCCGCCGAGATGCGTCCCTCGACCATCGACGTGCCGAGGGTGCCGGCGTTGAAGTTGCAGAAGCCCTCGTGCATCACCGTCGTGCCGACGGCCAGGTGGGCGCCGAGGCGAACCCGGTCGGCGTCCGCGATGCGCACCCCGGACGGCACGACGTAGTCGGTCATGCGGGGGAACTTGTCGAGCCCACGTACACCGAGCGTCCCACCGTCCTGGCGGATCGCGAGGCGGACATCGTCGAGCTCCGCGATCGACACCGGACCGATGTCGGTCCAGGCGACGTTGTTGAGTGCGCCGAACGTGCCATCCATGTTCAGCGAGCGCGGCGCAGCCAACCGGTGCGACAGCAGATGCAGCCGGAGATAGGCGTCCTCGGGTGATGCCGGCGGCTCGTCGACGTCGATGGTGATGCGGACCGGCCGGATGGTGACGCGTCGCACGGCGTCGTGGCCGTCGCGCATGCCGAGCTTCGACTCGACCGCGTCGGCGACGGCGGAGTCGGACCCGTACTCGCCCCAACCGAGCCAGCGGTACCAGGTGTCGAGGGTGGCGCCGTTGGAGTCGAGGGTGGCGAGTCCGGCGCCGTACGCCATGCGTGTCATCAGAAGACCTCCGGTCGGAGAGTGGGGAACAGGATCACGTCCCTGATCGAGTCGACCCCGGCGAGCAGCATCGCCACACGGTCGATGCCGATCCCGAGACCGCCGGTCGGAGGCATGCCGTACTCGAGCGCCCGGAGGTAGTCCTCGTCGACGGTGCCCGCCTCGGCGTCGCCCGCCTCTTTGGCCGCCTGCTCGTCGTCGAAGCGGGCTCGCTGCTCGACGGGGTCGTTGAGCTCGGAGTAGCCGTTCGCCAGTTCGCGGGCGTCGACGAACAGCTCGAACCGCTCGGTGAGGTGCGGGTCGGTGCGATCGACGCGGGCCAGCGGCGAGATCTCGACGGGGTGTCCGGTGACGAACGTGGGGCGAACGATCGACGACTCGGCCGTCGCCTCGAAGATCTCCTCGATGAGCTTGCCCGAGCCCCACCGCTCCTCCCAGCGAACCCCGTGCTGTTCCGCGATCCGCCGGGCGTCGGCCACCGGCATCGACGGGTGGAGCTCGGCGCCCGCCCCGTCGCTGGCGAGGTCGATCATCCGCCGACGCGGCCACGGGTCGGCGAGGTCGACGGTCTCGTCGCGGATCTCGACCGAGGTCGTACCGAGTGCGTCGCGGGCGGCGGTCGTGATGAGCTCCTCGGTGATGTTCATCACGTCGGTCCAGTCGGCGAACGCCTGGTACAGCTCCATCATCGTGAACTCGGGGTTGTGGCGCGGCGAGATCCCCTCGTTGCGGAACGTGCGCGCCATCTCGAAGACACGTTCCATGCCGCCCACGATCAGCCGCTTGAGGTACAGCTCGACGGCGATGCGCAGGTAGAGCGGCATGTCGAGTGTGTTGTGGTGCGTCGTGAACGGGCGGGCGTGGGCCCCACCGACCTCGGGGTGCAGGACCGGCGTCTCGACCTCGATGAAGCCATGGTCCGCGAGGGTGCGGCGGAAACTTGCGACGACCTCGTGGCGGATCTCGAACGCCCGCCGCGCCTCGGCGTTCACGATGAGGTCGGCGTAGCGCTGACGGAATCGGGTGTCGGGGTCGGTGAGTCCGTGCCACTTGTCGGGCAGCGGCCGCACCGACTTGGCAAGCAGGTCGAGTCGTTCGACCTTGACCGACAGCTCGCCCTTGCGGGTGGTCATCATCGTGCCGGCGACGCCGACCCAGTCGCCGAGGTCGAGCTTCTTGATCTCGGCGAACGCGTCGTCGCCGACGACCGCCTTCGACACGAAGAGCTGGACCTCGCCCGAGCGGTCGTGGATGGTGGC
>JBCCTP010000184.1:0-8513 GCA_039198505.1 Actinomycetota bacterium
ACTACGTCGTGTCCGGCAAGGACGCGAGCGGTGATGTCGACACGTACTACGGCACGACGCGGAACTGGACCCAGCAGCGTGAGAACCGTGACGCGTCGTTGGCCAAGGGTTCGCTGGTGGACACGACCTTCGCTGACGACGGGACGTTCACGAACTTCACCCACTTCAAGGACAAGGTGAACTCCAACGGGGGATACACCTTCTACGGTGCTCCCCGCTCCAACAGCGGCGGCGCCAAGGTCAAGTAAGGCACGTCTCCGTCTCGCGGTCGGTGCTCGCGTGGTCGTATCGACGGGAGCACCGACCCCAGCGGGACCAACCGGGAGACGTCGGCGCGATCTTTTCGCGGCGATGGCTGCGGGTGGCGGTGTCCACCGGGCTCGTCAACCGGTGTCGGCCTCGTCGTCGGACGGGCTTCGTGTCAGCTCAACCTGGCGGAGCCGCGGGATGTGCTGACGTGAGGGGCTCGGTGGTTCTCTCGCGTCAGCGCAATTCGGCGGAACCGCGGGATGTGCTGACGCGAAGGCGGCCGAGTCCGGCGAGCGTCAGCGGTTGCGGAGGCGCTTCGACAGCTCGTTGAGGCGCTGCTTCTCCTCGCCGCTGAGCGCCTCCATGCCCTGACTGCCGATCTTGTCGAGCAGGCCGTCGAGCTCGGCCTGATCGGCCGGTGACGGAGGTGGGCGCAGCGGCGGACCGCTCGGGGCGGCCGGCTCGTCGTTGCCCCGCCATGGTCCCTCGACCACTCGTCGACCGCTGCCGCCGCTCGATCCGCCGCCCCGGCCGGTCGACTTGGGCTTCGACTTCCTCTGACGGCGCGGCCGGCTGACACCCGAGCCCCCACCGCCCGACAACGGGATATGGGGGATCGGCCAGGCGGTGGCGAATCCGAGGGAGCGTCCGACGCTGAGCGCGGTGCCGATCGCGATGATGAAGAACAGCAACATGCCGCCGAGGCGGTCGCCCGAGAAGCTCAGCATGTTGAGCATCGTGAAGACGCCGGCCACGACCCACAGGGGCACGACGTCGAAGAACCGCACGTTGGGATACGTGGCGGCGTACAGCCAGATCGCACACAGGAAGAGCGTCGACAGCCCGAGCACGACGGTCCGCTCGTTGGAGTAGATGAAGTTCAGCCCGGGGAAGATCCCACCGGTGAGCGAGAGGACCACGGCCGGCACGATGGTCACGGCCGCGATCCACGTGACGAACTTGCCCCGACCCATCAGCCCCTCGACCTGTTGGCCGAACGACCAGAAGAAGGCGATGCCGATCAGCGCGAACAGGTTCGGCGGCGTGGCGATCGGCCACGTGACGATCCGCCAGATCTCGAACTCGCGCACGGCGTCGGGGAAGAAGATGAGCCGTGACCACCAGTCGACGTTGATGCCGTAGAGGAACATCGTGGCGACCGCGAGGGCACACAGGATGTCGATGGTCGTGGCGTCGTAGCGGCCCACCCGGAACCATCCGTCGTTGGGGCGACGGCTGAACATGGCGGCGAGGTACTGCGACACAGCCCACCACGGTACCGGCACCGTCGGGCCGCAGACCTGCCAGCCCGCATCTCTCGCGCTCGTCTGCCCGTATCTTGACCTGATCATGATGAAGCGGCCGCCCGCCGGCACGATCCCCGAGGCCCCGGGCTCGTACCAGTTCAAGGATCGGCACGGTCGCGTCATCTACGTGGGGAAGGCCTCGAACCTCCGCCAGCGGCTCTCGAACTACTTCCAGAACCCGCGGAACATGCACCCGCGCACGGCCCAGATGGTCGAGACCGCCGAGTCGGTCGACTGGACCATCGTCGCCAACGAGGTCGAGGCGCTCATGCTCGAGTACAGCCTCATCAAGGAGCACGACCCGCGTTTCAACGTGCGGCTCCGCGACGACAAGAGCTACCCGTTCCTCGCCGTCACGTCGTCCGACCAGTGGCCTCGGGCGATGGTGATGCGGGGTCGCAAGCGCAAGGGCGTGCGCTACTTCGGTCCCTACGCTCACGCGTACGCCATCCGCGACACGCTCGATCTCCTGCTGCGCAGCTTCCCCATTCGCACGTGCAGCGAGAACAAGTTCGGCGAGCACGAGCGTCTCGGCCGACCGTGCCTGCTGTTCCACATCGAGAAGTGCTCCGGACCGTGCGTCGGCGAGATCGAGGAGATGGAGTACCGCCAGCTCGTCACCGAGCTGTGCGACTTCCTCGACGGCGACACCGACGAGATCGTCCGGCGGCTCAGCGCCGACATGCGCGCTGCGGCCGACGACCTCGACTTCGAGAAGGCAGCCCGGTTGCGGGACCGGCTCCACGCCGTCGAGAAGGCCATCGCGAAGCAGCAGATGGTGGCCGACAAGAACGAAGACCTCGACGTGATCGCGGTCGCCGACGACGAACTCGAGGCGTCGGTGCAGGTCTTCTACGTCCGGAAGGGACGCGTCGTGGGCCGCAAGGGGTTCGTCCTCGACAAGGTCGAGCATCTCACGCCGGGCGGCATGGTCGATCGCATCCTCGAGTCGATGTACGGCGAGGAGCCGGTGCTCGGCGTGCCGAAACAGGTGCTCGTGCCGTTCGAGCCCGACGGACGCGAGATCTACGAGGAGTGGCTCGCGATGGGCCGTGGCTCGAAGGTCGAGATCCGGGTTCCCCAGCGAGGTGACAAGAAGACGCTGCTCGAGACGGTCACGCAGAACGCCAAGGAGGCGTTCACCCGCCATCGCATGAAGCGGGCCAGCGATCACAACACCCGCAGTCGTGCGCTCACCGAGCTGCAGGACGCACTCGATCTGCCCGAGGCTCCGCTCCGCATCGAGTGCTACGACATGGCCCACCTGCAGGGCTCGGACTACGTCGGCTCGATGGTGGTGCTCGAGGACGGTCTGCCCGCCAAGCGCGAGTATCGGCGGTTCAAGATCCGCGAGGTCGAGGGCAACGACGACTTCGCCGCCATGGCCGAGGTGGTCCGGCGGCGGCTGCAGGCGTACCTCGACGACCGCGACCGCCCGGTCGACGAGCGGGGCGAGAAACCCGGCAAGTTCGCGTACCCCCCACAGCTGCTCCTCGTCGACGGCGGCAAGGGGCAGGTGTCGGCGACGAAACGTGTGGTCGACGAGCTCGGGTTGACCGACGAGATCCCGGTCGCCGGCCTCGCCAAACGATTCGAGGAGATCTACGTGCCCGACCGGTCCGAGCCGGTCGAGATCGCCCGCGGGTCCGAGGCGCTGTTCATGTTGCAGCGGATCCGCGACGAGGCCCACCGCTTCGCCAACAGCTTCCACCGAGAGCGGCGATCGAAGCGGATGACCGCCAGCTCGCTCGACGGCATCCGCGGGCTGGGCGAGGTGCGCAAGGCCAAGTTGGTCAAAGCGATGGGCGGCGTCACGGCGGTGAAGAAGGCGACGCGGGAACAGCTCGCCGAGCTGTCGTTCCTCCCCGACGCGGTCGCCGACGAGGTGTACCGCACGTTCCATCCCGACGAGGCCGCGGAGTCCGCCGCCCGCTGAACCATCGCCGATCGCGATCGATCAGCGGGAGACATTCTCAAGATGTCGGAACGAAAACAGTCCACCGCTGGACGCGTGACCGACTCACCAAGCGTGGTTAGCGTGATCCCGTGCGTGAGTCAGCGGGTGGCCTGGCTCTCACCGGCTTGCCCCGTGACGACGGGACGGTGGGTGAGGCGCCGATCTGGCGAACGCGGATGCTGGCGTTCCTCGAGACGCTTCCCACGCCCGTCGTCATCTCCGAGCTTCCCGATCTGCACATCGCCTTCGTCAACCAGGCGGCCGCCGACTTCCTGCGTCGACCCGCGCGCGAGCTGCTGACGCTCGGCATCGCCGACATCACCGCCCCCGACGATCAGGGCAGCCTCGAGCGGAACACCGAGGAGCTCCGCCGAGAGGGCGTCGTCGTCGAGCGCGCCTACGTCCGAGGCGACGGCACCATCGTGCGAGCCCAGCTGCAGGCGATCGAACCACCGGAGTTGCCCGGCTATGCGGTCGCCCTGCTGTCCGACACCGACTCGCTGCACCGGTCGGTGCGGCTCCTCTCGCTGATCAACACGATCTCGGGGATGGTGCCGTCGACCGGTGCCGACATCACCGAGACGACGAATCTGGTGCTCGACGTCCTGTCGATCCAGCTCGACGTCGTGGCCGAGGTCAACTGGTATCCCGACCCGCTCTGGCGTGACTCGCCGGCCCTTCCGCCGGCGCAGGTCACCTCCGACGGCGAACGTCATCGGATCCGATGCCCGATCGTGACGGGTCAGCGAGAACTCGGTGAGCTCCTCGTGTCCGCTCCGGCCGTCGACGACCCCGAGCTCGAGGTCTGCCTCGCCTCGGTGGCGAACATCCTCGCCGGTGCCACGTCGGTGGCGGCGCTGCGCACGGCGAACGCGAACAGCGAGCTGTTCGAGAAGGGCTTCGAGCTGTCGTCGGTGGGGATGCAGCTGGTGTCGCTCGAGGGCCGCTTCCTTCGGGTCAATCAGGCGTTCGCGGACTTCGTGGGACGTCGGGTCGACGACCTGGTCGGCCGCCACTGGCGCGACATCACCCACGCAGCCGACGTCGACGAGGCCGCAGCAGATCTCGTGTTCCAGCGTCTCGTGTCGGGGGAGCGTCAGCGGCACCAGGAGTTGAAGCGCTACGTCCGCCCCGACGGGCGCACGGTGTGGGGGTCGCTCTCGATCACGCCGGTCGTCACTGATCCCGACAGCCCGGCCGTGCAGGTCTTCCTCGCCCAGATCGTCGACGTCACCCATCAGGTCGAGTCGGTCGCGGCGCTGACCGAGGCGCGCGACCGCCTCGAGCGAAGTGAGATCCGCTACCGGTCGCTGGTCGATCCGGCACCCGACGCCGTCTTCCGGCTCGATCCGCAGGGCATGATCGTCGACTGCAACCTCGCCGCGTCGCGTCTGTTCGGATACCGCGTCGGCGAGTCACCGGCTCTGCACCTGTGCGACGTGGTCGAGCTCGACCAGGTGGCCGCCCGGCGGGTGACCGCCCTTCTGCTCGGGGTTTCCCGCGATCGCGAGCCGGGCACGATCGACCGCATCTGGCTGTCGTCGCCCGTCGACGGCGTTCCCGGTTCGTGGTACCAGATGCGTGTGCTCCCCGAGGTCGAGTCGGGAGGGCCGGCACCCATCTACGTGGTCGTCCACGACGTGGCCGAGTCGGTCGAGAGCGAGATGCGTCTGTCGACGCTCGCACTCACCGACCCGCTCACCGGTGTGTCGAACCGGGCGGCCATCATCGATCGACTCCACCACGCGATCCAGCGCATCAGCCGCACCGACGACGGCGTCGCGGTGGTCGCACTCGACCTCGATCACTTCAAGGCCGTCAACGACTCGTTCGGTCACGGGCTCGGTGACCACGCGCTCACGTCGTTCGCACGCGCCATCACGAGCGAGTTGCGATCGAGCGACTCGCTCGGCCGGCTGGGCGGCGACGAATTCCTGATCGTGCTCGAGTCGGTGCACTCGGCCGACGACGCCCACCGCATCGTCGAGCGTCTGATCGACACGATCAACCCGCTCCACGTGTCGATCCCCGACGCCCATGCCATGACGCTGTCGGTCTCGGCGGGCATGTCGTACACCGACGAGGAGATCGACGTCGACGAGCTCATCAGCCGCGCCGACACCGCGCTGATGGAGGCGAAGCGCCACGGACGACAGCGCTTGTGGGCGGCCGACACCATCAACGAGTCCGCCGGCTTCGGCCCGGTCGTGTCGTCGCGCGACCTGATGGAGGCGCTCGAACGACGCCACTTCGTGGTGCACTACCAGCCGGTCGTGTCGATCGACGGGGAGCTGGTGGGTGCCGAAGCGCTGCTCCGGTTGCGCCACCCCGAGTACGGCTTGCTCGGCCCGACCACCTTCATGCACCGGGCCCTCCAGACGGGGTTGATCGGACCGATCGGCTACGCCGTGCTCGACGAGGTGATCGCGCAGCTCGCGGACTGGACCTCGATGGGTCTGCCCGATCTGTGGGTCAGCGTCAACGCGGCACCGGCCGAGCTCGCCCACCCGGGGTATCGAGAGCATCTCCACGAATCGATCCGACGACACGGCGTCGAGCCGTCGCGGTTGGCGATCGAGGTGACCGAGCACGCGCTCGCCGGGAGTCTCGTGTCGACCTCCGCGATCTCCGATCTGTCGGCGATCGGCACCCGGATCGTCCTCGACGACTTCGGGACCGGCGTGTCGTCGCTCCAACACCTGCGGGCCCGACCGCTCCACGCCATCAAGATCGACCGGTCGTTCATCTCCGAGTCGACGGTCGACGACGTCAACCGGCGCATCGTCGAGGGGGTCATCGGGCTCGCTCGCTCCCTCGGGATCGACGTGGTCGCCGAGGGGGTCGAGACGCGTGAGCAGCTGCGCTGGCTCAACACGATCGGCTGCGACATGGTGCAGGGCTGGCTCTTCTCGCGTGCTCTCCCACCCGAGTCGTTCGTCAACTTCGCGTCGACGCTCGCTCGACAGGTCGGTTGAGCTCCGAGGCCCGATCCGGCTCGTCGTCGGAGGAGTCGGACGGGCCGATCGCCGGCGCGTCCGACTGGGACCGTCATGCCGACTGGTGGCTCCGCGAGTTCACCGAGGGCGCCGATCCCGAGTACGTCGAGCAGATCGAACCCCTCGCGCTCCGGCTGCTCGCGGGATGCCGACGGGTGGTCGACGTCGGCACCGGCGACGGCCAACTCGCCCGCGCGCTGGCTCGTCGAGGCGTCGACGTGGTCGGTGTCGATCCGACGTGGGCCTGCGTCGAGGCGGCCGCCTCACGCTCGAGCGCCGGTGGCGTGGCGGGTGCGGCCGGGACGGTCGGCGTTGCGTCGGCGGATGCCGGAGCGCTGCCGTTCTCGGATGCGTCGTTCGACGGCGCGCTGGTCAGTCTGGTGTTCGAGCACGTCGACGAGTTCGAGGAGGCGCTGGCCGAGATCGCCCGTGTCCTCGAGCCCGGCGGGACGTTCGCGTTCCTGCTCAACCATCCGATCCTGCAGGCGCCGGGGAGCGTCTGGGTCGAGGACCACCTCGTCGATCCGCCGGAGAGCTACTGGCGCCTCGGCCCGTACCTGGTCGAGTCCGACGTGGAGGAGCAGGTCCAGCCCGGCGTGTGGATCCGCTTCCTCCACCGTCCGCTCTCGCGGTACGTGAACGCGATGAGCCGGGTCGGACTCGTGATCGACGAGATGGTCGAGCCCGTCCCGCCCGCCGGGTTCCGGGCCCAGGCACCCGGATACGAGGCGAGCGCAGCGTTCCCCCGGCTGCTCGCCCTGCGATGTCGACGACGCGAGCGCTGACCGAGCTCAGGCGAGCGTCGCGTCGATCGAGAACCACTCGGCGAGGACGTCGGACCACTCGTCGGACGCGACCGGCCGCTCGGTCCAGCCTCCGTCGCGGCGCAGCCGGAGACGATCACCGAGCAGGGTGACACGGTCGGTGCCGCGTCCCGTGAGGCGCGTGGCGAACGGCGCCTGCGACCAGTGGCGATCGGGGTCGTTCTGCAGGTCGTGGGCGATCGGGGCGAAGTCGTGGAAGTCGTGGGCGACCCGCTTGAACCGGTACTCGGCGCGCGGTCCGTCGGTGTCGAGGCGGGCCAGCGTGGTTCCCTGCGGACTGGCGAGCAGCTCGAAGTCGGCGACGCCGCCCGGATGTGCACCCGGTCGATTCAGGGGGATCGGCTCGGTGGCGCTGTCGCCGAAGCCGACGTCGACGAGGTGTGGATCGAGGGTCCCGTCGTCGGTCGAGACCTCGAGGACCAGATGGTCGAGGCGCGTGTTCGGACCGTCGAGGAGCACAGCGGCACCGAGGAGTCGGACGTCGAAGCCGAGCGCCCGGAGCAGGAGCGAGAACGCGCCGTTCAGCTCGAAGCACCATCCGCCTCGCCGAC
The DNA here is from genome assembly GCA_039198505.1 of Actinomycetota bacterium. Classification (GTDB taxonomy): domain Bacteria; phylum Actinomycetota; class Acidimicrobiia; order Acidimicrobiales; family Ilumatobacteraceae; genus Ilumatobacter_A. Next base: position 7,885 of record JBCCTP010000184.1, read on the forward strand.
GGTGCACGACCTTGTCGATCGCTGCGGTGAGGGTGTGGTCGACGCCCGACCCGAGAGCGATGTCGAGGTTCTCGAACGGCACGGCCGTGAGATGTGCGTGCTGGAGTCGACGCAGCCCTTCGAGGTCGGTCGACGGCGTGTCGAGCCGGATCCGATCGAGATACGCACCGACCTCGTCCGCCCGCAGGTGGTCCGTCCGTTCGATGAAAATTGACGGTAGCAGGTGCCCCGGCCACTCCGGGTGGGGGCAGTACGTTGACCCGATGCGCTCCACCCCCCGATTCCGCCGCACCCCCCGACACCTCGCCGTGGTCGCCGTCGCCGCCCTCGCGCTCGCCGCGTGTGGAGGCTCCGACGACGATGACGCAGCCGACGACACGGCGGTCGACACCGACGCGCCGGCCGAGACCGAGGCGCCACCCGAGACCGAGGCACCCGTCGAGACCGAGGCTCCGCCGGCCGAGACCGAGCCGCCCGCGGAGACCGAGCCACCTGCCGAGACGGAACCGCCGGCCGAGACCGAGCCTCCGGCGGAGACCGAACCCGACCCGGGCGCCGGGATCCCGGTGTCATTGTTCGAGTGGGGGCTCGACGCCCCGACCGAGTACGCCGCCGGCACCATCACGTTC
>JBCCTP010000185.1:0-8470 GCA_039198505.1 Actinomycetota bacterium
ACGAGTCGACGGTGCACCATGACGGTGTTGCGTGCGGTCACCGACGACGCGAACGAGTTGACGATCAGGACGATCCGCACGGCGCGAACGGTACCGCTCCTCGCGTTCGCCGGCCGACGTCACGTCGATCGGACGCACGTCGGTTGGAGAGGCGTACTTACCGGCCGGTAGCTTTGTCGGCCGTATGAACGTGATCGTGTGTGTGAAGCAGATCCCCGATCCGGCGCTCCCAGGTGAGCTGGATTCCGACAACACGCTGAAGCGTGACGGCAAGTTGATCCTCGACGAGTCCGACAGCTACGGCGTCGAGATGGCTCTCCAGCTGGTCGACAACGCCGGCGGGGGCGAGGTGACGCTCGTGTCGATGGCGCCCAACGACGAGACCTCCGGGCTGCGCACGGCGCTCGCCATGGGGGCCGCCAAAGCCGTGCTGGTGTCCGATCCGGCGCTCGCCGGAGCGGACGCCCTCACCACCGCCAAGGTCCTCGCCGGCGCCGTGGGCAAGGCCGGCGAGTACGACCTGGTCATCGCCGGCACCGAGTCGTCCGACGGCTACACCGGCACGGTGCCCGAGCAGATCGCCGAGGTCCTCGGTGTCCCCTCGGTCACGTTCGCCAAGTCGATCGCGGTCGATGGTGGCAGCCTCAACGTCGAGCGCCAGACCGAGGCGGGCTACGACGAGGTCACCTGCCCCACGCCGGCGCTCGTGTCGGTCACGGCCGGCGTGGTCGAGCCCCGGTACCCGAGCTTCAAGGGCATCATGGCGGCGAAGTCGAAGCCGGTCGACACCGTGACCGCTGCCGACCTCGGGGTCGACTCGGTCAGCTGGGCCCAGTCCATCACCGCTGTCGATGATGCTCCGCCCCGCGAGGCCGGTGAGATCGTCGAGGACGAGGGAGAGGCCTACGAGAAGATCGTGGCCTTCCTCGACGAGCTGAAGGTCATCTGAGCCGGCGAGCCAGCCCGAGCCAGACGTAGAGACGACGAAGACGACACGAAGGACGAAGGAAGAGACGACATGGCCATCGACAACATCTGGGTGTTCTCACAGGTCGCCGACGGTGCGGCCACCAGCGGCACACTCGAGCTGCTCACCAAGGCTCGCTCGCTCGGCGGATCGGTCACGGCGTTCGTGGCCGGCTCGGTCGGCGGCGCCGCCGGGGAGCTCGGCGATCACGGCGCAGCGAAGATCTACGAGACCGGCGATCTCGGCGGAGCACTGCCCGGTGCGGCCGTCTCGTCGGCGATGCAGGCCGTCATCGACGGTGGCGACTCGCCCGATCTCGTGATGTTCCCGCAGAACTACGAGGGCCGCGACGTGATGTCGCGGCTGTCGGTCAAGCTCGACCGCACCGTGCTCACCAACTCGACCGACGTCTCGGTCGACGGTGACTCGGTCAGCGTCGTCACGCCGATCTTCGGCGGCACGAAGATGGTCACCTCCACGTTCACCGGCGAGGCGCCCTACCTGGCTGCCTTCCGCCCGAAGAGCTTCGAGGTCGAGGGCGGCGCCGGTGCCGCCGGCGAGGTCGCCGCCGCACCCGTTCCCGATCTCGGGTCCACGGCCGGCGCCACGGTCACCGCGGTCCACGTCGAGGAGACGTCGGGTCCGAAGCTCGACGAGGCCGACATCGTCGTGGCCGGCGGCCGCGGCCTCGGCGAGTCCGAGAAGTTCGACATGGTCGAGGAGCTGTCGAAGGCTCTCAAGGGAGCGCCCGGCGCGTCCCGTGCGATCGTCGACGCCGGCTGGGTGCCGTACAGCTACCAGGTCGGCCAGACCGGCAAGGTCGTGAAGCCCACGGTCTACATCGCCGCCGGCATCTCGGGTGCCACGCAGCACATGGTGGGCATGAAGGGCTCGAAGAACATCATCGCCATCAACAAGGACTCGGAGGCTCCGATCTTCGGCGTCGCCGACCTCGGCATCGTGGGCGACGTCCACAAGGTGCTCCCGCAGCTGCTCGAAGCGCTGCAGTCACGCGGCTGACGGACTGGTTCCGCCACCGATCCCGTGAACGTTCGACCCGTCAGGCGTGTCGAACGTTCACGAGATGGCGTCACACCGGACGGTGAGTCCCGAGGTCGCGCCAGTGCGGGACGTCGCAGAAGTTCTCGATCATCCCGTACGGGTAGGGCGGCACGCCCGGCGCCGAGATGCGTGTGAGCTGGTCGACGTCGGCTGCGTCGAGGGCCACCGACGCCGCACCGAGGTTGTCGGAGAGTTGGGCGACGGTGCGCGCGCCGAGCAGGACCGACGCCACCGTCGGGCGGGTCAGCAGCCAGGCGATCGCGACCTGCCCCATCGAGGAGCCGCGGCGTTCGGCGACGGAGCGGACGACGTCGATCACGTCGAAGGTCGCATCGGTGTTCCGGGTGTCGTAGGCCTCGACCCCGCGTTGCGGGTCGTCGCCGAGGCGTGACTCGCCGGTCGGCCGGGTGTCCCGGGCGTACTTGCCGGTCAGCCATCCGCCGCCCAGTGGCGACCACGGCGTGATCGAGAGGCCGTGATCGATGCCGCACGCAAGCACCTCGAGCTCGATGTTCCGGTCGAGCAGGTTGTACTGCGGCTGCACGACGCACGGCGCGATCAGCCCGCCGTGGCGAGCCTCGGCGAGGATCTGACCGAGCTGGTAGCCGGTCACGTTCGACCAACCGATCGAGTGGATCTTCCCGCTCCGCACCAGTCCGGCGAGGGTGTCGAGCGTCTCGACCACGGGTGTGTGCTGGTCCCATCCGTGCACGAAGTACAGGTCGATCGCGTCGACGCCGAGCCGGTCGAGGCTGGCGTCGACGCTGCGCACGAGACTGCGACGCGACGCGCCGGCGGAACCAGGCGGTGGAGAGAACCGGCCCTTCGTGGCCAGTACGACCTCGTCCGGACGCCGGTCGGCGAGCCACCGGCCGACGATCCGTTCCGACTCCCCGGCGCCGTAGCCGTCGGCCGTGTCGATGAACGTCCCGCCGGCGGCGACGAAGGCGTCGAGCTGCGCGAACGACTCGGACTCGTCGGTCTCGACGCCGAACGTCATCGTGCCGAGGCCGAGCCGTGACACGAACGGGCCGGTCCGTCCGAGCGGCGAGGTGGCGAGAGGCGTCGTGGCGATCGGGGCGGTGGTCGGGGCGGCGATCGTCGGGGAGGTCGAATCGGTCATGTCCGCCACGCAACACCCTGGAGTGCACTCCAGGTCAAGCGGGACGCTCGTCACACGGCGTCGCGGGCGACGATCGCCCAGGCGACGGAGTCGCGGGTGTCCTCGATGGCGAGCTGCAGGGTCCACCCCGTGTTCGGTTCGCCGGCGTCCCACCGGAACCAACGCAGATCGTCGAGGAGATCGCGGATCTCGTCGTCGGCCGGTGGGAACTCGTCGGCGAGGTCGCCGAGCGCCGCGAGAACCCACCACACTCCGAACCGGCCGGCCGCGGCGCCGCGCCGGCGACCGTGAGCGCCTCCGCTCGCCCCGGCCCACCCCAGCCACTGGAGCGCATCGACCGTGGGGAGCGGCTGCAATCGAGCGGCGGGCGCCCCGAGTGCGCCGATCGCATCGGCGGCCCGACCATCGGCGACCTCGACCACGTCGACCTGACCGTTCGACGCGTTCGTCCACGGCTCGACGAGCTGCTCGATCGCGTCGCCGACGTCGCTGTCGTGGGTGGCCTCCGAGCCGCCGTGTGTGACGTCGACCGGCCGGAGCTCGTCGGTCGAGTCGAGGAAGTCGGGCGCGGGGAACTCGGCGCCGGCGTCGGTGTACGTCGCGGTGAGATAGGTGGGCTCCCACTTGCGCAGCTCGACCGGCAGATCGAGCACGGGAGGGAGCTCCGCGGCATCGGCGGCGTTGATCGCTTCTCCCCGGATCGATCGCTCGTGGGCGACGAAGGTCGCGCGTGGCCCGCGATCGAGGTGAGGTGCGAGCTCGGCCCAGTCGTGGTGGTGCGCGGCGACCTCGGTGAGCGGTCCGATCGTGAAGCGGCCCGACGCCCCGTCGGACTCGTCGAGCACCGCGGCGACGAACGGAGCCGGAGCGAGCAGCGCGAGGCGGTACTCGGCCAGCGTGGCGGCCGGCCACAGTTGTCGGCCGGTCTCGACGGCCGCCCGTGAGCGGTTCCGAAGTCGCAGCAGCCCGTCCCAGTCGCGCGACGACGTCCGGTCGTCGATCATCCGGACGAGGCCGTCGAGATCGGCCGAGTGGACGAGCCCGTCGAGGTCGGCGTCGTCGTCGGGCAGGTCCGCGCTCATCGTGTGGGGCTCATCGCTCGAAGGTGACGGCGGCCCAGCCGTGGTGGGTCGTCGTGGAGACGGGGCGGAGTGGCGCGAGCGCCTCGACGACGTGATCGTGACGGTCGGCCAGCACGCCGCTCACGACGAGCACGCCCTCGGGCGCGAGGACGCGACGCAGATCGGCGGCGAGCGACACGAGCACCGGCGCGAGGATGTTGGCCACGACCAGATCGAACGTTCCGTCGACATCGGCGAGCGGTGTGGTCGACGCCGACACCCTGCCCGCGACGCCGTTGCGATCCGCGTTGTCCCGAGTGGCGACGACGGCTTCGTCGGCGAGGTCGATGCCGACACACGTCGGGGCGCCGAGCTGGGCGGCGAGGACCGAGAGCGCTCCGCTGCCGCAGCCGACGTCGAGCACGGATCGGATCGGCGATCGGTCACCGTGTTCGGCGGGGTCGAGCAGTTCGGCGACCGCCGCGAGCGAGAGCCGGGTCGTCGGATGGTCGCCGAGGCCGAACGATCCGCCGGGTTCGATCCGCGTCACCGATGTGGCGCGGTCGATCCCCGGCACGTCGGCGTCGGTGAGCCAGGCGGGGACGCAGACCCGGTCGTCGGTGAACCACACGGGTTCGACGTGGTCGCGCCACGCGTCGCTCGCGGCCGAATCGACCCGCTCGACCCGCCACGACCACCCGGGATCGAGCGTGGCGACCGCGCGGTCGAGTGCGGCCGGTGCATCGCCGACCGAGGTCGACAACTCCACCGCTCCGCCCGCGATCGCCCGTTCGACGACGCCGCGGACGCCGAGCTGCCACAGGCGATCCGAGACCAGTTCGGCCGTCTCGGCGTCGTCGACGGTCACGACGAGCATCGACTCGGTGGGCATTCCCGCAGTGTGGCCCACTCGAAGCGGCGCAGGCGGCGCCGGCTGGCTCCTCGGACGTTCAGACGAGCGGCCACGGGTACCGGCGACCGGTGTCGTCGGTGGGGAAACGGCGCTCCTTCACCATCCACGCGGCACGGCCCTGGATCGCCTCGACCTCATCGTCGGCCAGGAGTGCCGACACATCGAGTGGCACGCCCGAGAGCAGTCGGTTCGCGCCGTCGACGATCGTGTCGGGGAGCTGCTCGTCACCGAACTCCCAGATGACCGTGCGCAGCTTGAACGATGCGGAGAAGCACAGGCCGTTGTCGATCGCCCACACCGACGCCGGGTCGTCGTCGCGCTCGGGGACCAGCAGGCAGTGACCGCTCTTGCGGTCGGTGTTGTTGGCGAGGATGTCGAGTGCGGCGATGTCACGGAGCCGGTCGTGGAGGTCGGGGTACGACTCGTGGATGGTGAAGTAGTGCTCCCGGTGGTCGGCGAGCACGAACCACTGGACCGAACCCTCACCGAGCGGACCGTCTCGCAGCACGGTCGGAGGGACCACGCCGAGACCCATCGCCTCGCTCAGCCGGTACGCCGCCACCTCCCGCCGGTGCAGCCCGGGTTCGAAGTCCCACAGTGGGCGCTCGCCGCGCATCGGCTTGTAGATCGCCGGATGGGCTCGATCGTCGTGCACGACGTGGACGAGGAACGTGGCGTTGGAACTGTGCGGCATCCGGCCCTCGACGTCGATCTCGCCGCGCAGCAGGTGCTCGATCGGATCGTCGATCTCGTCGACCCGGAGTTCGACGCCCGTTTGCTCCTCGGTGCCGTCGGTCATCGTGGCTCGGGCACGATCAGTTCATCCGCGGGCATGCGTGACCGTCGGGATCGATCGGTCCGGAACACCACCGGCACTCGGGACGTCCCGACTGCACGACGTCGTTGGCCCACGAGGCGAACGCGGCCGCCTGACCCCGGGTGATGTAGAGCCGGACGTGGCCGCGATCGACGTCGTCATCGGTGTCGCCGTCGCCCTCGTCGGAGTCGTCCTCGAGGTCGGCGGGCACCATCTCTTCGAGCTGCAGGAGGACGCGGTCGCTCGATCGGTCGTAGCCCAGACCGATCGGCCCGAGCACGAACACCTCGTCGAACTTGGTGGGGTCGACGTCCATCGCTCCCGGGAGCGGCCGGTCCTCGGGGGGCGGCAGGTCGACGAGCACCTTCTCGAGGTACTGGGCGACCGCCGCGGTCTGGACCTTCTCGCACTTGACGGCGAGGCGCTCGGTCCCGGCCCGGACGAACAGGTAGAAGGTACGGCTGCCGGGCCGACCGACGGTCCCGGTGGTGAACGTGTCGACTTCGTCGAACTCGTAGAAGAAGCTCATGCAGGCCGGAGCTCGGTGAGTGACCGGCCGGTCGAGTTGACCGCCAGAGCGATGGGTCCACCGGCGTGCCACGTGAGCGCACTGATCGACGCCGGGCTGATGACGATGCGCTGGAACAGGTCGATGTGGGTGCCGAGTGCGTGAGCGACCGCCGCTTTGATGGTGTCGGCGTGCGACACGCAGACGATCGTGTCGCCCGGGTGCGCCGCTCGCAGTCGGTCGAGAGCCGACACCATGCGGGTCTGCATCTCGGTGAAGCTCTCGCCGCCGGGGAACCGGAACGTGGACGGCGCACGCTGGACGGTCGACCACTCGGGCAGCTTCATCAGCTTCTTGAGTTCGGCGCCGGTCCACTCGCCGAAGTCGCACTCGAGCAGTCCCTTGTCGCTGCGGGTGCGGAGCCCCAGCGCCTTCGAGATGGGGGCGGCGGTCTCCTTCGCCCGCTCGAGCGGCGACGAGTAGACGGCGGCCACGTTGCCCAGCGCAGCGATGCGCTCGGCGGCGATCTCGGCCTGCCCTCGGCCCTCGTCGGCCAGGTGGAGTCCGGGCGCACGTCCGGGGAGCACCTTGCCGGTGGTCGGCGTTTGGCCGTGACGGACCAGGAGCACCGTGGTGGGTTTCGGGGCGGCGCTCTTGGACGAGCGTCTCGTGGCGGACTTCTTCGGCATGGACGTTCGAGGGGTGTCGACGACCGAATCTAACGTCGGGCGTGGTGTCCACACTCCCCGAGATCTGTGAAGCCGTCGAGAACTGTCGACGCTGCGACCGTCTCGTCGAGTGGCGCGAGCGGGTCGCCGACGAGAAGCGGGCGGCGTTCCGCGACCAGGAGTACTGGGGGCGACCCGTCTTCGGTTTCGGCGGTCCGAGCGCCCGGATCGTGATCCTGGGCCTCGCTCCGGCGGCCCACGGTGCGAACCGGACGGGACGGATGTTCACGGGTGATCGCAGCGGCGACTGGCTGTTCGCGGCTCTCCACCGCGCCGGACTCGCAAACCAGCCGGACTCGACGTCGATCGACGACGGGCTGCGACTGACCGACACCTGGGTCACGTCGGCCGTCAAGTGCGCGCCGCCGGCGAATCAGCCCACGACCGTCGAGCGCGACGAGTGTGCTCGACATCTGTCGGTCGAGCTGGCGGCGCTCGACCGGATGCGGGTCGTCGTGTGCCTCGGCGGGTTCGGCTACGACGCGGCCTGTCGGTTCTTCGGCGTCCGACCGCGTCCGAAGTTCGGCCACGGCGTGGAGGTCGAGCTCGACGACGGCCCGACACTCGTGTGCTCGTATCACGTGAGCCAGCAGAACACGTTCACGGGACGGCTCACCGAGTCGATGCTCGACGACGTCTTCTCCCGTGCCCGCGAGCTCGCGGAGCCCTCGGCGGACGTGTAGGGCGTCCACGTGGGGTCGGACCGCCGACCGTCCGCTCAGGCGGCGCCGAGTTCGCGGAGCCAGCCGGGGAGCCGGGTCGGACGTCCGTCGAGGGTGGTGCACCCGTGCACGGTGATGCCGGTGGTGCGGACCTCGTCGGCGACGGTGATCAGGTAGGCCATGTTGAAGGTGGCGCGGGTGACCGAGTCGAGGGACACGTACACGCTGAACCTCTCGGCGAAGTGGAGCGGCTGTCGATACCTGACGTACGACTCGAGCACCGGAGACTGCACCCCGTCGTCCCGCCAGGACGTGTACGGGTGTCCGATGTGGTCGAGGAACTCGACCCGCGCCTCTTCGAAGTACGCCAGGTAGTTGCCGTGGTGCACGATCCTCATCGCGTCGGTCTCGGCGAACCGCACCCGGATGTCGTGGGCGAACGGGTAGTCCTGCGGATCGGTCGACGGTTCGGCGGAGATACGCACCGCACGAGTCTGGCGCGGTGCTCGACCACAACCGGCAAGCTGGTCTCGTGACGCCGGCGACCCGACGCCTCCGAGAGCTCGGCATCGTGTTCGGCGAGCACGCATTCGAACGATCCGACGATCTCCGTGACTTCGGGCGAGAGG
>JBCCTP010000186.1:0-8381 GCA_039198505.1 Actinomycetota bacterium
GCGCCGAAGGAGGACTGGCAGTCGTTCTCGGTGTGGGCCGAGGACGTGCTGCGCATCTTCAACGGCACGGTCCTCGACGAGCTCGAGCAGATCAAGACGGCGCGGCGCGAGCTCGACGCGTACGTCGTCGAGCTGATCGACGAGCGGCGCGGAGATCCGCGAGACGATCTGTTGTCCGCTCTGATCGCGGCCGAGGAGGAAGGCGATCGCCTCGACACCGAGGAACTCGTCACGATGGTCAACGCGGTCATCGTCGGGGGCACCGACACCACGAGGAACCAACTGGCGTGTGCGATCGGCGTCTTCGTCGATCACCCCGACCAGTGGGCTCTGCTGGGAGAGCAGCCGGAGCTGGCGTCACAGGCGGTCGAGGAGGTCATGCGGTACGCCGGAGCCATCCGCGGCACGGGTCGGTTCGCCAGTGAGGACATCGTGTACCGCAACGTGCGCTTCCCCGCCGGGACCCTCGTGTTCCCGGCGATGGCTGCCGCGAACATGGACGAGCGAGTGGTCGACGACGGCGAGCCGCTCACGTTCGACATCACCCGTACGCCCGTGAAGGGACGCCAGCAGCTCACCTTCGGCTCGGGCATCCACTACTGCCTCGGAGCATCGCTCGCACGCGCCGAACTCCAGGAGGCGCTGGCGATCCTGGCCCGACGAATGCCCGACCTCGCCCTCGACGGCACCCCCGTCTGGAAGCCTCCGACCACCGCCATCTTCGGCGCCGAACACCTCCCGGTCCGCTTCACCCCCGGCCACTGAAGCGACACTCTGTGCCTGACCCAAAGTGTCGTCACTCGTCTTGCGACGGACGACGGCGGAGCTTCTTGAGTTCGGAGCGTTCCGACTTGGCCTGCAGTCGGCGACGCTGAGAGCCCTTCGTGGGGCGGGTCCCACGACGCTGTCGCTGACGACGCAGCGCGCCCCGCAACTGAGCGACGAGTCGCTCGCGGGCGATCGACCGGTTGCGGACCTGCGAGCGTTCGTCGTCGGCGACCACCCGGACCGTCTCGCCGAGCCGCTCGATCACACGTCGCCGGTCCTGCTCACTCGCGAACGCCGACGACGTCGGGACGTGGAACGTCAGCTCGACGCGGGTCGCCGCCTTGTTCGCATGCTGACCGCCCGGGCCACCCGAGGCCGAGAACGTCTCGCTCAGCTCGAACGCAGGGATGCGGACGCCATCGGTCACGACGAGCCGATCATCGGACGCCGGGTCGCGTGCCACGACCGGCAGTGTCGTACGTTGCCCACCCATGGGAGACATCAAGCTCGGCTACAACACCGGCTACTGGTCCGCAGGTCCGCCGGCCGGCGCGTTCGAGGGCATCCAGAAGGCCGAGGAGCTCGGCTTCCACTCGATCTGGACCGCCGAGGCCTACGGCTCCGACGCGCTCACCCCACTCTCGTGGTGGGGCGCTCACACCGAGAACGTGAAGCTCGGCACCGGCATCATGCAGCTGTCGGCTCGCACGCCGGCCGCCACCGCCATGGCCGCGCTCACGATGGACCACCTCTCGAACGGCCGGTTCATCTGCGGCATCGGCGCCTCCGGCCCGCAGGTGGTCGAGGGCTGGTACGGACAGCCGTACCCACGTCCCCTCGCCCGTACCCGTGAGTACATCGAGATCATGCGCCAGATCTGGGCGAGGGAGAAGCCGGTCGAGTTCCACGGCGACTTCTACGACATGCCGCTCGACGGCGGCATGGGTCTCGGCAAGGCGCTTAAGCCGACGGTCCACCCGCTCCGCAACGAGATCCCGATCTACCTCGCCGCCGAGGGACCCAAGAACGTCGCGCTGTCCGCCGAGCTGTGCGACGGATGGCTACCGCTCTTCTTCTCCCCGAAGGAGGACGGCTGGTACCGCGAGCAGCTCGCCAAGGGCTTCGACGCATCGGGCGATCCCAGCAAGGCCGATCGGTTCGAGGTGTCGTGCGGCGTGATGGTCATCCCGGGTGACGACGTCCAGCAGTGCGCCGACTTCGTCCGTCCGTTCCTCGCCCTCTACGCCGGAGGCATGGGCGCGAAGGGCGCCAACTTCCACTACGAGGTGTTCGAGCGGATGGGGTACGGCGATGTCGCCGACAAGGTCCAGAACCTGTACCTCGACGGCAAGAAGCAGGAGGCTGCCGCCTCGATCCCGCTCGAGATGGTCGAGGACGTCGCGCTCGTCGGCCCCGCCGCCAAGATCCGCGACGAGCTCGACAAGTGGCGCGAGACCTGCATCACCGAGTTCCTGCTCTCGGGACCGGCCGAGATGCTCCCGATCTACGCCGAGCTCATCAACGGCTGAGGGTCACCGGTCGATCTCGACGACCGGGGCGACCGGGGCATCCGGGAGCGTCGACGTGTCCTCGATCTTCATCGAACGGATGACGTCGGTGAACGCGCCGCCATCGCCGGCGGCGAAATCCTGCATCGCGACGGTCGAGATCAGCACGGCGCTCGACTCGGAGTCGAGTGGAATCTCGGTGACATCGATGATGCCGTCTGCCCTCAGCGCGACCGACGGTGGGTCGACGAAGAGCGGACGACAGGTCGGGCTGCACAGATCGGTTCCGGACGGATCGAGCAGCCGCCACGAGAGGACCGTCCGGTCCGCGACGACCTCCAACTGCTCTTGCGAGCCCGGGAGTTCGTCGAGGAGCGACTCGAGATCATCGGCGCCGAGTGACGGATCGAGCGCTCCGGGGCGGACGATCGTGAGCGTGTTCGTGTTCGCGGCGACCTCCCCCAGCCCGAACTGAACCACCCCACGATCCGCGCGCAGCAGCCAGAGCGGCTCCTCGGAGGTCAGGTCGAGGCGAGGCCCGAGCACGTCGGTGGTGACGGTGCCAGCGCCGAGCAGCCGCGGGATGTCGGATGCCTCGACGATCGTCGACACCGGGGTCGTGGTCGGCTCGTCGACGGCCGGAGCCGGGTCGTCGCCGCGTACCGACCACACGAGCGCTGCCATGCCGAGCACCACGATCACGGCGGCGGCAGCCGACAACCACCTCGTTCGAGATGGCTCGTGCGATTCGTCGGTGAGCAGCGTCGTCAGCTCCGCGTCGGCCCGGGGATCGGTCGACTCCGACCCGGCCAGGCGCGTGGCGTATGCCTCGCGCATCCGCGCAGCCGCACGATCTCGCAGCGCCGGGTCGGAGAACTCCGCCCGATCGAGACGGTGAACGGCCGCGCGCAGATCTCGACCGAACTCGTCGTCGCCGACCACGTCGTCGTTCATGGTGTCCTCGCTTTCCGGTGGGCCTCGACGAAACCTCGTCTCCCTCGGGCGAGGAGCGATTCGGCCGCTTCGTACCCGACATCGAGCGCCTCCGCGACTTCGGACACCGAGTACTCCTCCACATACCGCAGCACGACCGCTGCTCGCTGCCGTTCGGGAAGGGATGCGAGCGCGGCACGCACCGCCTCGTCCTCGTCGAACTCGATCGGGGCCGACGGGCCCGTTGGCATCGACGGCGTCGACGCGATCACCCTCCCGAGTCGCCGCCGATGCCTCTCCGAGCTGCGCCACTGGTCGATGACGCGGCGCCGAGCGACCGTGAACAACCACGCCTCGGTCACCTCGTCGCCGCGCCCGTCGGCGAACATCCGCGCGGCGTCGGCGAACGTCTCGGACGCGGCGTCCTCGGCTCGGGTCGGGGACGCAGTGCGCGAGAGGCAGAACTGGTGGATCCGCGTGAACCATGCATCGAACAGGGCATCGAGAGCGTGCGGCAGCTCGGCCTGTTCTCCGGCGGCGGCGGGCGCCGGAATGCGCTGGCGGAGACGTGCCACGACCATGATGACGGTACGACATGTCCCGATCTGTCGCCCGAACGAGGAAACCTCGGACCTTTCTGACCTCCCGCGACAGATCCGGCGGTCTGTCGACGTCGTCGCCGGCATGAAGCCGTTCCACCGCTCACCCGTTGCACCGCTCCTCGCGTTCGTCCACGCCGCCACGGCCGCGGCATGCGGCGGCGAGGACGACTCCGACCTGTCGACGATCGAAGCCGACGGCGCCGAGGCGACGACTGCATCCACCGCGACGACCGGGGCACCCGACACCACCGCGGCGTCCACGACGATCGCGCCGCAGACGACCACGACCACACCGACCACGACGACGTCGACCACGACCACACCGACAACGACCACCACGTTCGCCGTGCCCCAGGACGCAGACGGCCTCGTCGTGCTCTCCGACCCTCCCACGGGCGGGACGCCGTGGCGCCTCCCCGCTCTGGGGGGTGTCGAACTCACGATCCCCGACGGCCACAACATCCACCACGACGGTGACATGGTGCTGATCCGATCGACGTGGGAGGTCGACGAGGGTCGCTATCTGCCATCGGCGGTCATCGCGCTGGTCGGCCAGTACGGCGGATCTCTTCCGGCCACGGTCCAGACCCTGACGAGCGAGGCGATCATGGGTGTCGGGTCGGCCGAGCCGACCGGGACTCGGCTCGAGTTCCTCGGACGCGAGCTCGCCGGATACCGCTTCGATGCGGCGCCCGGTGCGGCGGTCGGCCCGCACCCGGTGTTCGGCGCCCCACCGCTCCCGATCCCCGCCATCAGCGCCTGGCAGCCGTTCCCCGTCGCCACGCTGTTCCTCTCGGACACCCCGGGCGGTGTGCTCGCCGTCGGTGCGATCGGACGGGACGAGACGGAGCTCGAGACCGCGTGGTCGATCGTCGAGCAGGTCGTCCCGACCGTCTCGATCGGCGAGCTGCGCAACGGACCCGTGACGCCGCCTGAGCATCCGGCACCCGACGAGCCCACGGCCCCGGTCTCGGTCGACGGGTCCGCGCCCGAGGTGCTCGATCGCGTCGGGCAGCCCATCCGGGCGGGCGAGTACACCATCGACAAGTTGGGCACACCCGTCGCCGCGACCGTGTCCGACGACTGGTGGGTGCAGGGCAACTTCCCCGGCATCGTCGCGTTCACCGGCGACGAGTCGTTCGGGCCCGGCGATCGCGCGATCACGTTCCGGACCGGCCTCGACCACCTCGTCGCCGTCACGACCGACTTCGCTGCGGTCGATCCGCCACAGCCGATCGACCCCACTCAGCCGTGGCCGAGCGTCGACGACGGCACGTTGCTCATCGAGAACGTCGAGGAGGTCGACGTGGGCGGACTCCCCGCCGTGCAGTTCGACGCTCGCATCGATCCCGAGGCCGACTGCTCGGCCGAGCAGCCGTGCGAGTACCAGCTGTTGTCGTCCGACTTCTTCCAGGCCGAGACGATCCGCAAGGGCTACGCCAATCGGGTGTGGGTGGTCTCGGAGGGAGTGGTCGAGCCGATCACGATCCTCGCAACAGCGACCGACGATCGGTGGCTGGCCGAGGCGCAGCCGATGATCGACAGCCTGCGCTTCGAGGTCTGACGAGCCGCCAGGGCACCCGATTACACGTACGTCGAGCCCTTCATGGCGCCGATGTCCTTGCGCATCTCGACGTTGACGAGCGCCGGCTTGCCCGACGCGAACGCCTTCTCGAGTGCGGGCCGGATCTGGTCGGGTTCGGTGACGTGTTCACCGTGCCCGCCCAGTGCCTCGACCACGAGGTCGTAGCGGGTCGGCGCCAACTCGGTCGCAACGAGACGGTCCTCGCCGTAGATCATCCCCTGGGGTCGCATCATCTGGCCCCACGCCGCGTCGTTTCCGACGACGCCGACGATCGGAAGCCCGAACCGGACCGCAGTGTCGAACTCGAAGCCGTTGAGGCCGAACGACCCGTCGCCGTACACGATCAGGACCCGCTGATCGGGATGCGTGATCTGGGCGGCGAGAGCGAACGGCATGCCGACACCGAGCGTGCCGAGTGGTCCGGGGTCCATCCACGTGCCGTTCTCGGGCACGCGCAGGACCTTCGACGCCTGAGCCACGATGTCGCCGCCGTCACCGATCACGATCATCCGGTCGTCGGTGTCGACGTAGTCGGCGATCTCGCGACACAGCCGCATCGGGTCGATCGGCACCTCGTCGGAGTCGAGTTGCTCGCGCAGGGCGGCCTCCGCCGCGTCCTCGATGCCTCGCAGGTGTGCCGAGTGGTCGGAGTGGTCGACCCCGCCCGACTCGGCGAGCGCGGCGCCGAGCGCGTCGAGGTTGGACCCGATGTTGCCGACGAGCCCGACGTCGGCGGCGCGGTTCTGACCGATCAGCGTCTCGTCGAGGTCGAGTTGGACGATCTTCGTGTCGGGCGGGATCGACCCGCCGTACTTCATCCGGAAGTCGAGCGGAGTGCCGGCGAGGATCACCACGTCGGCCGCGGCGAGCGCGTCCTTCCGGCTCCGGTTGAAGAACTGCGGATGGCTCATCGACAGGAGTCCGCGCGCCATGCCGTTGGTGAACACGGGGATCGAGGTCGACTCGGCGAAGCGACGCAGCGACGGCCCGCCCTCCGACCACTTGAGGCCGGTCCCCGCCATGACCATCGGTCGACTCGCCTCCCCGACGATGTCGGCGGCCTCGGCGACGGCGGCCGCAGGCGACGGGGCCACGACCCGAGGATCGCGGTGGTGCGGCGGTGGGACGGTGTCGAGGCCGATCGGTGAGTGCAGGACGTCCATCGGGACCTCGAGGAACGAGGGACCGGGCACGCCCGACAGCGCATGCCGGACGGCGGTCTCGATGTACTCACCGATCCGGGCGGTCTGGTAGCAGGCGTCGGACCACTTGCTGATCGGACGCATGAGCGACACGTGGTCCATCTCCTGGAGCGAGCCGCGGCGCATGTTGTCGAACGGACCCTGTCCACCGATCACGAGGATCGGCGAGTTGGCCCGCCACGCATTGGCGACACCGGTGACCCCGTCGGTCACACCCGGTCCGGCGGTGAGGATCGCCACGCCGACGGTGCCGGGATTCAGGCGCGCCCACGCGTCGGCTGCGTGCACCGCCGCTTGTTCGTGCCGCACGTCGACGACTCGGATGCCTTCGTCGAGACACCCGTCGTAGATGCCCATCACGTGTCCGCCCGAGAGCGTGAACACACACTCGACTCCTGCGGCTTTCAGCGCCCGTGCGGCGAGACGTCCTCCGTGGCTCATCGCACCACGGTAGAGCGCGGCGGGGATGCACCTCGGAGGCGGACGGACCGGCCACGCTGGTCGCCGTGAAGGGCCCCGATGTGGTGCGCGACGCCGAACGGGCGGCCGACCTCCGGCGGATGAAGGCGACCGCCCTCTCGCTGCTGATCATCGCCGCCGTCGTCTTCGTGACGATGCGCATCCTCGGCGACGAGGGCTGGCGCGGGTACGTCGAGGCCACCGCCGAGGCGGCGATGGTCGGCGCCGTCGCCGACTGGTTCGCGGTCACCGCACTGTTCCGTCATCCGCTCTGGCTGCCGATCCCGCACACGGCGATCATCCCGAAGCGCAAGGCCGCGCTCGGGGCGAGCCTCGGCGACTTCGTCCAGGAGAACTTCCTCGATCGGGAGACGGTGGCCGCACGGGTGCGACAGGCCGAGCCGGCTCGCTGGATCGCGGACGGACTCGCGAACCCCGAGGTGGCGCAACGAGTGGCCGGCCACGTCGTCCAGATGATGGTCGTGGCCGCCGAGGCGGTCGACGAGACGGTGGTCGACGAGGTGCTGCGGCCCGCCGTCGACGCGGGACTGCGGCGCGCCGACACGGCACGAGTGCTCGCTCGTGGGCTCGAGGCGGCACTCGCGAGCGGTCAGCACCAGCAGGCACTCGACTCGGTCCTCCGTGGCCTCGACCGACTGGTGCTCGACGACGGGCCCATCTTCCGCGCCCGGCTCGGCGAGGAGTCGCCGCGGTGGGTTCCCGAGTTCGTCGACGACCGCGTGTACGACCGGCTCGTGCTCGGGCTCCGCCGGTTCATCGCCGACGTGTTGAACACGCCCGATCACGAGCTGCGTCGTCAGCTGACCGAGCGGATGACACTCCTCGCAGGACGGCTCCGATCCGACCCGGCGCTGCAGCAACGGGTCGACGACGTGCGCGACGAACTGCTCGACCGGCCCGAGCTCCGCGGGTGGATCGAGGAGTTCTGGACCCAGGTGCGAGCCGACCTTCGCTCGGCGGCCGCGTCGCCGACGTCGGGGTTGCACGAGCGGACGGGTCGGTTGGTCGAACGGGTCGGGCGACGCCTGGTCGACGACGCCGAGATGCGCGGCAAACTCGACGACCTGATCGTGCGGCTCGCCGGGACGGCGACCGAACGGGCCCGACCGGAGATCGCGGAGATCATCTCCACCACGGTCGATCGGTGGGACGCCGACGACACCAGCCGCCGGATCGAGCTGCAGATCGGACGCGACCTCCAGTTCATCCGCATCAACGGCACGGTGGTCGGAGGCGTCCCACCGATCGACCGTGGTGGAGATGATCTCCGCGATCTCCGGTCGGGCCCGTTCGGTCGCCGTCC
>JBCCTP010000187.1:0-8347 GCA_039198505.1 Actinomycetota bacterium
CCGTCGATCGACGTGAGCTCGTCGAAACGGCGACGCGCCTCGTCGAGTTGTGCCGTGTCGAACATCTCCTGCAGTTCGAGCCGGCCTTCGTCATCGATGAGCCCGAGGGCCAGGCCGTCGACGAGTTCGTCATCGCCGACGGTGGTCGAGACGAGCGCAAGTCCACATCGATCCGTCGCTGCGAGATGCCGTCTGGTCACGAAACGGAGTCCGGGCCCCGCGCTCGGCGTCGTCGATGCGAGGAACGCGGCGCGGTCGCGAACGCCCAAGCCGAGCTGGCGATGATCGATCGATCGCATGTCTGGCGCGAGCAGCCGATCGACCTCAGCGAGATCTCCCGACTGCCACGCACTCCGCCACGCCCTGCCCCACGCTCGCATCGGGCTGTCGCCGTCGATCTCCACCCACCGTCGGTCGAGCTCGCGCAGCGCTTCATCGAGGTCCGACTCGTGCCAGAACACCACCCGGCGGAAGCGATCGTCGCGTGCCTCGATCAGGCACAGGTACGGCCAGCTGCTCCCGCCGACCGTGACGCTGCCTTCAGCAAGGTACAGGGCTTCACCACGGACAGCGAGGATCTCTCGGGCCGTGGTCAGAAGAGCTCCGTCGCTCAACCGGCTCGCCTCGAGGACATCGTCGATGTACCGCTCGCGTCCACTGCCCGCACCTCCCAAGGTGAGGTCGGCGTCGGTGCGGTACTCGTACACCATGTCGTCGGCAAGGAGCTCGTGCAGGTCAGACCGGTCGAGTCGCTCACAAGCATCGAGGACTCGACGACCGATCTCGGTCGCGCGGTTTCGCAGTTCGGGCACGACTGCGGTCGACGTGAGCGAGTCGAAATAGGCCCGGGCCTCGTCGTACTGGTCGAGATCGAAGGTATGCGTCTCGACGAGCTCCGTTCCCCGAATTCGGCTGACCTGCAACATCTCCCACGTCGACCCGCCGTCGTCGAGGACGTAGTGCACCTCGTTGAACGTGAACGGGGGGCGATTCTCGAACGTTCGAACGACGTACATCACTTCAATCGGCATCACCGATCGGGTCGTCTCGAGCACCTCGTCGAGCGTCCGCCGACCCAGCCCGACCGACCGGTGGTCGATCGTGACGAAGTCGTCGGTGAGCGGCAGGTCGGCTCGATCGAGCGTCGGCTTCGCCATCGCTCGCCGATACCGACCGCCGATCTCCGCGACCAACTCCGCCACACCGAGTTCGACGCACCGCCGATCGAGCTCGTCGAGCGCGTCGCCCAGCTGGTCAGGCGACCACATCGTCAATGCGACCATCTGACCGTCGCGGCACTCGACGAGGGTCAGAACCGGCCACTCGTTGCCGTCCTGGGAGTCGACCAGTCGGGCCAAGACCAGCTCCTCGCCGCGAACGGCGATCACCTCGCGGCTCACGATCTTCATCGGGCCCGAGACGACATCGGCGAGCGCTTCGCCAACCCTGCTCACATACCCGGTCCGGTCCACGGTTCGATGACCGAGCGCGTCGCTCTCCGGCGTCAGCCATCGCTGCTCGAAGTCAGCGTGGATGAGCTGAATGCCCACCTCGGCATCGCCGAGGTCTCTGGCGTCGAGGATGCGGACCGCGATCTCGTTTGCTTCGTTCGTCAGTTCGGGCACACCACTCGAGTCGCCCGGTGACGTCAGCGAGTCGAAGAAGGCCCGGGCCTCGTCGTACTGGTCGAGATCGAACTGGTAGCTCTCGACCATCTCGACTCCGCGAAGTCGGCTGATCGTCAGCATCTCCCAGGTCGACCCACCTTCGTCGACGACGTAGCGCGTCTGCGTGAACACGAACGGAGGACGGACGTCAAAGGCTCGGACGGTGTACACCGCTTCGATCGGCATCACGGCCCTCATCGTCTCGAGCACCTCGTCGAGCGAGCGTCGCCCCAGACCGAGTGGCCGATGATCGACGGTGAAGAAGTCGTCGGACATCGGCATGTCGGCTCGATCGAGCGTCGGTTTGGCGATCGCACGTCGCATGCGACCGATGACCTGTCCGTCCAACTCCGTTCCGCCGATCTCGATCAACCGCCGGTCGAGTTCGTCGAGCGCATCGCGCAGTCGGTGCTCCGGCCAGGTGTCGGTCGAGACCACCTGTCCGTCGCGGCACTCGGTGAGCGCGACGTACGCAGCTTCGTTGCCGTTCACGGAGTCGACCGAACGGTTCAGCACCAACTCGTCCTGCCGGATGGCGATCACCTGTCGGGCGAGCAGCTTCGGCGCCGCCTCCAGACGCGCCGGTAAAGTTCGAAAATTCTGTAGCCAGTCGGCTCGTCCGAGCGACTCGGCATCGAGTGCCTCCCACGCCGCGTCGTGTCGCCGGAAGACGAACTCCTCACGGAGCAGCGACGCAGCGACGTCGACGTCACCTCGATCCCGAGCGTCGATGAGCCGCAGGACGATCTCGTTCGCTGCGTTCGTCAACTCGGGCAGACCACTCGAGTCGCCCGGTGACTCCGCGGCGACCTCTCGGTACCGCTCGTCGAGGCGCTGGTACGCGTCGGCCAGTTGGTCGGTTCCGAAGCGGTCAGTCCGCCGCGACCGCCCATCGACGCACTCCCAGACGCAGAAGCGGGCGAGTGCGTCCTCCTCGAACGGGACCGTCTCCATGTCCAGGCACAGGCGGTCGCCACGTACTGCCAGCAACCGCCGTTCCCGTCCGGAACGACCCGGGAAGACGTCCGCTCGCAGCGCACCCTCCACGGCGCCGTCAGCATCGAGGTCGAGGACCCCGTCACGCCCGCGGTGCTCGTAGTCATCGGCGAGCAGCGCCCGCATCCGATCGCGGTCGCGATCGGTCCACGCGCCTACGTAGGCCTCGACGACGTCCCACGCCTCGTTCGGCACCGGCCGAGCGACGTCCGGCACGGCGGGATGATCGGCCGGCAAGGTCAGTGCATCGAACAGCGCCTGCGCCTCGTCGAACTGATCGAGGTCGAACACGTGAACCTCGACCAGCTCGGCGCCGTCGCGCCGGCACACCGTGAGCGTGTCCCACGTCGACCCGTCGGCGTCGACCACCAGGCGCTCCTGAGCGAAGTGGAACGGCGGACGATCGTCGAAGTACCGGACGGGATGCCACTCCTCGACCGGAACCACCGAGTCGATCGACTCGAGGTACTCGCCGAGCGAGCGCCGACCCGGACACCCCCGGCGGTGATCGACGGTGACGACATCGTCGGAGACCGGCAGATCGGCTCGGTCGAGAACGGGCCGCATCATCGCAGTGCGCCATCGCTGCGAGATCTCGGCCAACTCAGCCGAACCACCGAGCTCGACCCACCGACGATCGAGCTCGTCGAGCGCTTCTTGAAACTGGCCGGGCGCGAAGACGGTCGTCCGACGGAGCAGCCCGTCCTCGATCTCGGCCACGCCGCAGTACGGAATCGCATCATCGCCGAACGTCTCGACTCCTCTCGACATGACGAGCGAGTCGGCGCGAATCGCGACGACGTCCCGCTCCACGATGCGGGGTGTGCCGACCTTGGCCGAGAACTCCGGGAAGCTGCGGAGCATCTGCTCGCGACCGGGTGACGGCGCGTCGAGCGCGCGACCGGTGACGGTCGCCTCGACGTACTCGAAGTCGGGGTGGAGGATCGCTCCGATCGCGTCGAGGTCACCAGCGGCTCGGGCGGCGTGGTACCGCTGCGCAACGTCGTTCGCCGTGTTCGCGAGCGGTGGAAGGCCGGCGTGGACGGCTCCGAGCGCCCGGAACGCCGTGATGGCGCCCGCTCGATCGTCGACGTCGAACTGGGTCCAGCGCGTGATCAGGTGGTCGTCGCCGGGTCCGGCGTACTCGGTGAGCAACAGCATCGCCCACGACGACTCGTCGACCGTCGAGCGCACCTCGACCCTGGTGAGCGCCGCCTTGTCCGACGTCTCGATCGTCTCCGCCGTCCACGCGATCACGTTGCCGACCAGCGCCGTGTTCGACTCGATGAACGCAGCCAGGTCCCGGGTGCCGAGTCCCATCGCCCGGCGATCGACGACCACGAAGTCAGGCGCGAAGCACGCAGCGAACACGTCGAGTGGCCCGACAGCGATCGCCAGCGACACTCGATCGACGTGCGCACGACGCCCGGGCTCGACTGCCTCCCATCCAGCGCCCAGCGAGGTCACCGGATCGTTCGGGTCGACCGTGACCGATCGCAGCTCCGCCAAAGCGTCGACGATCTGGTCGTGGTCGAACGAGACGAACCGTGTCCCCCGTCCCTCGGTGTCGAGCTCATTGAGGAAGACCATCGAGCTGAGATCGCCTGCGGTCGTCGTCACGGTGGCGCGGATGAGGCATCGGTCGTCGCCGTGCTCTTCGATCGGGTCCGAGTCGATGCCCTCCAGGCCGACGTCGACCCAGCTCATGATGTGCTGGTCGATGAACACGCCGATCGGCCCGGCGAACAGCGGTGAACTCGCCCTGCGCACCTCGAACGTCGCATCGGGCGAGAACATGCGGTCGTACCCGTCCCGGTCACCGGCGAGCATCCGCTCGTAGAAGTCGAGGTTCCACCGCCAGACCCGGCTGCTCGTGACCTCGTCGTTGCGAGTACTCGCTGGATCGGTCCGGTCAGCTCGCTGCTCGGCCCAGCGCCGATCGAGTTCGGCGATCGCCTCGTCGTACTGATCGGGGCCGTACGTCTCCCACAGCTCGAGCCGATCGTGCTCGTCGCACCCACCGAGGACGTAGAGCGTCATGTCGAAGTCGCCCGACGGCTGCTCCAGCCGGGTCAGGTGCAGTCGTTCACCTCTGACGGCGACGACGACGCCGTCGATCGAATCGACGTGCCCGGTGCTCCCCCGGTTGAAGACCGCCTCGGTCATCTCCTCGACCGTGCTCGACTCGACCGACCGCATCGGCTCGTGCCGGCGATTGATCAGGCCCGGCGCGGTCGCATCGACGAACGCCGCCCGGTCGCCCCGCCGCGCCGCCTCCAACATCCGCTCCATCACTGCGGCTGAGCGATTCCAGAGCGCAAGCGAGCTGGCCGGTTCGGAAGGAGCGCCGTGAGTGTTCGGGCGATCGGGTTCGTCGACGGAATCGGTGGCGACACCTCGTTCGGCGGTGACGCCCTTGTCGGCGAGCAGACGGCGCGCATCGAACTGCGCAGCAGCCGCCGCACCGGGATCACCCGCTTGCCGAGCGACCCGTCCCGCCGCTTCGACCGCCACAGCGTGATCGAGCACGATGTCGGTGCGCCCCGCGATCTCGACCGCCTCGGCGGCGAGCGCGGCCGCTTCGTCGTGCCGCCCCTGTGCAGCGCGGACCTCGGCGAGTGCCGAACGGCTGCTGATGGCGGTCTGCAGGTTCTGCCCCGCGGAATCGAACGCCTCGGTCGCGAGCGCGTCGGCGGCATCGAGGTCGCCTCGATCGAGCAGTGCCCGTGCGAGCAGGGCCGCTGCCTGGCCTGCATCGGCGCCGATGCCCAACCGACCCAGCCCGTCGTGCGCAGCTCGGAGGTGCGGCTCGGCGGCACCGGGCTCGCCCGCCCACAGCTCGACGAAGCCGGCGAACAGTTCGGTCTCGAACAGCCCCTGACGAAGACCGAGCTCCTGCGACGTCGACCTCGACTGTTCCAACTTGTCGCGGGCCGAGCCGAGTCGCCCCCGCAGTGCTTCGAGCACCGCTTGGCAACGGATCGACGTGGTCTCGACCGCCGGTGAGGCGGTGGTGATCCGCAACAGCCGCAGCACGTCGAGGCAGCGACCACCCGCTCGCGAGACCGGGCTCGGACCCCACAGCGCAGCGAGCGGTGCTGCACCGAGCACGGCGACCGTGCGGCGTCGATCTTCGGCGTCCCGAGCCGCCCCGAGCGCCAAGTCGAGTTCGTTCTCGCACTCGCCGACTCGCCCGAGCCGCGCCAGGCACCCGGCCCGCACGAGACGCGCCTTGGCGACACCCGCTGCGTCGCCGAGCGACGTCAACGCATCAGCTGCTCGGTCGGCGGTGTCGGTCGCCTCGACGAGGCGGTCCGGATCGGTGAGCGACCACCGCTGTGCCCGGAAGCAGTCGGCCCACGCGGCGAGACGATCGTCGGTCGAGCGCTCGGTCAACTCGCTGACGAGCGGCTCGGCAGCACCGACGTCGCCCGACGACAGCAACGCCTCACACCCGACGAGCAGCAACTCGTCGCGCTCGGCGGAGTTCTCGCCGACGAGGTCGAGTGCTCGCTGCGCCGCCGAGCCGGCCGCCGGTAGATCCTCCCGAGCCAGGGCGGAGTCGGCCGCCGCGCGCAGTCGGTCGACGGCATCGTGGGCGAGTTCCTCGGTGGCGGCATCGACCGTGCCGAGATCGCGTCGATAACGCACCACCTGTTCGAAGTGGTGGGC
Source organism: Actinomycetota bacterium (assembly GCA_039198505.1). Taxonomy (GTDB): domain Bacteria; phylum Actinomycetota; class Acidimicrobiia; order Acidimicrobiales; family Ilumatobacteraceae; genus Ilumatobacter_A. Next base: position 6,336 of record JBCCTP010000187.1, read on the forward strand.
CACGACGACGTCGGTCTCATCGCCGCCGGGATGGTGCTCGTCGACGTGGCGACCGACCAGCTCGTGCAGCGTCGCTCGCCGTTGCTTCAAGAGCCGCCGGTACGCGGCGTCGCGGACGAGCACGTGGTGGAACCGGTAGACGGGGTGATCGCCCGACCACGATCCCGACGGCTCGACGAGGTCGCGGCGCCGCAGGCGGTCGAGCACCACGCCGAGCGGACCGGTCGAGCCGTCCTCGGCCGCGATCGCGGCGAGCGTGCCCCGATCGAAGTCGGTGCCGATGACCGACGCGAGCTCGATCGCTCGCCGCTCGTCGTCGGGCAGGCGCTCGACGCGACTCGCCAGCAGCGAGATGATCGTGGGCGGCACGTCGATGGCGTCGGCATCGATGGTGAGCCGCCACCGATCGCCGTCGCGTTCGAGCGTGCCGTCGTCGACCAGCATGTTGACGAGCTCACGGACGAAGAGCGGGTTCCCGTCGGTCGACGCCGGGATCCGACCGGTCAGCTCGTGCGGCAGTTCCTCGACGTCGAGCAGTCGGGCCGCGAGCTCCCGGGTGTCGTCGGCTCCCAGACCGTCGAGCGCGATCGACGCAGCTACCCGGCGGCCCGCCTGGGTGAGCTCGGGTCGCAACTCGCGCAACTCGGGTCGGGCGAGAGCGATGACGAGCACCGGAGCCTCGGTCCACTCGACGAGGTGGTCGAGCAGGTCCCAGAACAGCGGCTCGGCCCACTGGATGTCGTCGACGACGACGAGCAGCGGACCGTGCTGCTCGGAGAGGTGTTCGAGCAATCGGCGGACGCCCCAGAACGACTCCTCGGTCGAGCGCACCGCCTCGAACCCGAGCATCGACCGGAGGATCGGCACGAGGCGATCACGCTCGTGGTGCTCGTCGAGGAGGCGCGCCACGCCGTCGGCGGTTCCGTCGGTGATCAGACGGAGGAGATCGGCGATCGGGCCGAACGTGGTGGACCCCCGACGCTCGAAGCGGAGGTCGAACGAGCGCGCCGACGTGGCCCCCCGCACCTCTGACGCGAGGCGTGTCTTGCCGACACCGGGGTCGCCGACGACCGTGACGAGCCGGAGGACCGGTGAGTCACGGGCCTCGGCGAACGCGTCGAGGAGTTGGGCGAGTTCGGCGTCGCGCCCGACGAACGGGATGTTCTCCTCGATCGCCGCGTCCGGGAGTTCGGCCACCTGGAACGTGGCGATCGGTTCGGACTTGCCATTCACCGAGATCTCGCCGAGCACCTCGTAGCGCACACCCGACCGCGTGAGCCGCCAGGTGTCCTCCCCCACGAGGACCCGGCCGGGGGCGCACGCCGCTTCGAGTCGAGCCGCCGTGTTGAGCACGTCGCCCACGAGGTCTTCGTCGTCGTCGCCGACCACCAGCTCGCCCGAGTTGACCCCGACCCGCAACCCGAGCTCGACGCCGTGCCGGTCGCGCACGGTGTTGGCGAACGCACCGAAGCGATGCTGGAGGTCCTGACCCGCTGCGACGGCGCGGCGGGCGTCGTCCTCGGCGACCTCGGGGAGACCGAACACTGCGAACACCCCGTCGCCGGTGAACTTCACGACGGTGCCGGCATGATCCTCGACCGTCGATCGGAGAATCTCGAAGTAGGGCGTGAGCGCAGCCCGGGCGGCCTCGGGGTCGACCCGTTCCCCGAACGCCGTCGACCCGACCAGATCAGCGAAGAGAGCCGTGACCTGCTTGCGAACCGCCCGCGACGTCGGCGCGGGGTCGGCGGGTGCTCCCGCTGCCGGGGACGTCGCTGCTCCGAGCGATGTGCCGCACTGATCGCAGAACGCGGCGTCGGGGGCCGGGCGAGCATCGCAGGTGGGGCATCGACGTTCGAGCGGGGCACCACACGCGGCGCAGAACTTCGCCGCCGGCGAGTTCTCGTGTCCGCACCGCTCGCACTCCATCAGGCCACCCCTGACAGTCTCGCGTGTCTCGTCGGAGGCCATCCCTTCGGCACTCTGCCGACGATGCCTCGCCTCGTCCGTGA
>JBCCTP010000188.1:0-8309 GCA_039198505.1 Actinomycetota bacterium
AACACCGCGCTGCGATCGACGTCGCGCACGGTCCGCCGACCGTCGTGGTCGACCTCGTCGACCCGTCGGGGAAGCCGGGAGGTCACGCCGCCAAGGCGGCCAAGGGCGAGCTCGCCGCCGCGCTCCTGACCGGCGGCCTCGGCGGGCTCGACGAGTGGCGCCACGAGCGATTCGACGCCGTGGTGACCTGGCCCGAGACGCCCGTTCGCTGACCGTCTCGCTGGTCAGGCCGCTCGGCGGCGCGCCACCTGCATCGACAGCACGACGAACACCAGGGCCGCCGGCAGGGTCACGAACGCCATCGCGGCGCCGACGCCGAGGCTCGTGTCGGCGATCGTCCCCACGAGCAGCGGAACGACGAGGAGCGCGATCCGCGAGCCGCCGGTGAGCGCGCCGAGGCCGGCGCCGGCTCGTCCGGGATGGCGGGCCGCTTCGTCGTAGAGCTTCGGGAACTGCGTCGCGACGCCCAGCCCGGCGAGGAGGAATCCGACCACCACGGTCGGGACCCACGGCGTCAAGGTGGCCGTCGCCAGTCCGACGGCAGCGATGACCGTGCCGCCCTGGAGCACGAGATCGGATCCGAAACGGGTGACGGCCCAGTCGCCGCCGAGCCGGCCGACGGTCATCCCCACCGTGAACCCGACGTACCCGAGCACGGCGACACCCGGCGACGCGTCGAGGTCGTCGGCGAGGCGGAACGCCGCCCAGTCGCTGGTCGTCATCTCCATCGCGATCGAGCAGGCGGCCAGCACGCCGAGCACGAACAACCCGCGGCGCAGCGGGGACGGGACGACCGGACGACGGGGTCGGGCCTCGACCTCAGCGCTCGGGTCGGCACTCGGTTCGGCATCAGGGTCGATGACGGAATCGGTCCCGACGTCGGGCTCGAACTGTGGATCGTGCTCGTCGTCGACCAGGAGTCCGGAGCCGACGTACGCGACCACCACGGCGAAGAACAGTGCGGCGACGAGCAGGTGCGTCGTGATCGGGACCTCCGCGGCCGCCAGCTGGAGCGACACGAGTCCGCCGAGCACCGTTCCGAGACTCCACAGACCATGAAGCCGGTTCATCACCGGGACGCTTCGGCGCCCCGACAGCCACGAGGCCTGCATGTTCATCGAGCTGTCGACGTAGACGTCGAACGCCGACAGACCGGCGAGTCCGACCACGAGCACGGCCGGATGCGTCGCCAGGCCGACGATGGCGAGCGCCACCGTCAGGGCGAGGGCGCCGTAGATCAGGACTCGACGGGTACCGAACCGCCCGATGACGGTCGCCAGTGTGATGCTCCCGAGCAGCCCGGTGATCGATCCGATGGCGAGGAGGACCCCGATCGTGCCGACCGACACGTCGATCCGGGTTCGGATCTCCGGCAGGCGGGGCACGAACGACGCCCACATCGCGCCGTTCACGAAGAACTGAACCGCGACCGACCGCAGCGCACGCGCATCGCGACGGGCGATGTCGACGTCGAGATCGGCGGGTGCGCTCACGCCGCGCAACGTAGTGAACGTTCCGTCGACCCCAGGGGTCAACGGAACGTTCGGAGCGGCTCAGAGGTCGGCGAGAACGGTCGCCGCGGCGTCGGGATCGGACACGTCGATCACGGCTCGCACCGGTCGACCCGGTCCGACCATCGAGGCGAGCGGCCCGCCGCGCACGTGGCCCGACGTCATGGCGAGGAACGTCTCGTCGAGATCGGACTCACGGACGATCGCCGCCTTGGCGAGGGTCCGCCACACCGCCTCGATCCTCGTGAGGCCCGGCCGGGACGGCGTGTGCACCCCGGCGAGCTCGACGAGTCGCGTTGCGCCTGCCGAGTCGGCCACGCGGAACGAGACCGTGACGCCGGGAGCGATCCTCGGCCCCTCGTCGACGATCTCCCAGCCCGCGTGGTCGAAGGTGGAGCGAGCGAGGTCCTTCAGCGTGCTGCGCTCGGGGAGGTCGTGACCCGGCAGCGAGGCGATCCGTTCGCGCGCGAGCTCGACGTACTCGTGGTCGGTGTCGTACCCGACGAAGTGGCGGCCGGTCCGGACCGCGGCGACGCCGGTGGTTCCCGACCCCATGAACGGGTCGAGGACCACGTCGCCCTGCCAGGTGAACAGGTGCAGACATCGCTCGACCAGTGCGACGGGGAACGGCGCCGGATGTCCGACCCGCGTGGCCGACTCGGCCGGGATCTCCCAGACGTCGAGCGTCGCCTCCATGAACTCGTCGCCGGGGATGGTGGCGGATCCGCCCTCCCCCGGACGGGCGATCCGATCGAACCGACCCTTGCTGGCGATGATCAGGCGCTCGGTGGTGTCGCGCAGCACCGGGTTGGCCGGCGACCGGTACGAGCCCCACGCACACGACCCGCTGGCGCCCCGCTGCTTCTGCCACACGACCTCGCCGCGCAGGAGCATCCGGAGATCGTCCTGGAGGATCGTCGTGACGTCGGCGGCCAGATTGCGGTAGGGCCGGCGACCGAGGTTGGCCACGTTGACCGCGAGACGGCCTCCGGGTTCGAGCGTTCGGACGCACTCGGCGAACACGTCGCGCAGCATGGCGAGGTACTCGATGTAGTCGCCCGGTACGTGCCCTTCCCCCAGCGCCGTCTCGTACTCCTTGCCGGCGAAATAGGGCGGCGACGTCACGACCAGGGCGACCGACGCGTCGGGCACCGCGTCCATCGACCGGGCATCGCCGTGGTGGATGACGTCGACCTCGCCGGGCGCTCCGAGCTCGTCGTCATCGCTGACCTCGGGTGGCGCGAAGCGCGAGTAGAAGTCGGACGCGTCGTGCGACTCGCGCCGGCTCACCCCGAACGACGACGTGGACGTTCCCATGCTCGCGACGGCCCGATCACTCGCCGCCGAACACCGGCGGGTTGACGCCGGCGGCGGCTCGCTGCATGCGCTCGACCGGCGCCGAGCGCATGTCCTCGTGGGTGAGGATCCAGAACCGACCCTCGTCGACCGCGTCGACCACGGCGGTCGCGATGCCATCGGCCGGGACACCGTTCTCGACGCCGCCCTGCAGCACATCGCGCATGATGGCGGCGATCGGCGTGTCGATCCGTTCGGGTTCCTTGCGCATCAGATCGGTCTTGACGAAGCCGGGGCAGAGCACGCTCACCCCGACCGACGACCCGGTCGCCTGCAGCTCGAGGAACAGCCCCTCGCTGATGGCCACGACACCGTGTTTGGTCGCGTTGTAGGGCCCCGCGCCGGGGAGCGCCACGAGGCCCGCCATCGAGGCCGTGCTCACGATGTGCCCGACGCCCTGTTCCTCGAGGATCGGCAGGAATGAGCGAATTCCGTGGACGACACCCATGAGGTTGATGCCGATGACGCGCTCCCACAGCTCGATGGGCCCGCCCCACTGGTCGCCGACTCCGGCGATGCCGGCGTTGTTGAACAGCAGGTGCGCTGCGCCGTACGCCGAGAGCGTGCGTTCGGCGACCTCGGCGACGGACGTCTCGTCGGCCGTGTCGCACACGACCGCGGTGACCTCTCCGCCGGCTTCGGAGAGTCGCGCCGACACGTCGCGCAGTCGCTCGTCGTCGACGTCGGCCAGCACGACCTTCATCTCCCGAGCGAGGAGCGCCTCGGTGGTGGCGAGGCCGATGCCACTCGCTGCGCCGGTCACCACCGCGACGTGCCCGGGTTGGATGACGCGCGCGGGCTCCGACATGCGGTGAGCCTACGGCATGAGATCGCGCGCACGCGCGATCGGGCGACTCGATGACGGTCGAGCGTTCGACCGCTCCCGTTCTCGTCAGGCGTCGCCCGCCGTCGGATCGGCGGGCGCGGTCACCTCGAGCGCAGGCGTCTCCGCCGGCTCCGATGAGGGAGCGGCCTCGTCGGCGCTCGCATCAGGCGCCGAACCGACGGTCGGCTCGGGCGCGAGCGGAACCATGCCGCTGATCGCGCGCGTCGGCGCGCTCCACGGCGCGTCGAGTCGCGTGCTCGTCGGCGAGTCGGTCGGAGGATCGTCCGTGCGCTCGACGAGCAGCTCTCGGGGTCGGGGTGACGTTGCGGCGGTCTCACCCGGGCCCCTGGCTGCGGCGGGGCCCGGGATCGGGGCGGCGGCCCCGTGCCACGGTCCGTCCGCGATCGTCGATCGACCGCTGTCGTCGGGAGCGACCACGAATCCGGCGCGACCTCTCTCCTTGGCGGAGTCGAGAGCGGTCTGCGAGACGTCGATCGAGTCGGTGAACGACCGGTCGCGTCCGGCGGCGACGCCGACGCTCGCGCCGATGCGGATCCGGTGTTCCTCCACGTCGAACGGAGCCATCAGCCGATCGACGATGCGCTCGGCGGTCGATCCCAGTTCGCGCACTCCTCCGGTGGCGGGTCGGCGGACCACGAGGAACTCGTCGCCTCCGATCCGATACACCTCGTCGTCGCGACCGACCGCAGCACGAACACGTTCGGCGGCCTCGACGATGACGGCGTCGCCGTGGTCGTGCCCGAACGTCTCGTTGACCGACGTGAGGTGGTCGAGGTCGATGCGCAGGATGTCGGCCGGGCGCGGATCCGACTCGATCTGTTCGTGGAGCGCCGCACGATTGAGCACGCCCGTCAGGGCATCGCGCTGTGCGGCATCCTCGAGTTCGGTGATGCGATGGGCTTGCGCAAAGGCCAGGCCGGCGAACCGAGCGACGTCCTCGAGGTGAGCGGCATGGGCCACCCCGATCGGCTCGTCGCTCTCGCGGAACACGACCAGCACGCCGACGATCGAGTCGGACAGGTCGCGGATGGGCCGCATGAACGTCGAGCGGAAGCCGTGTGCGAGCAGTGCGTTGCGGGCCTGCGGACTCATGCCGGCGGACGCGATGTCGTGAACGTCGATGGCCGTCTCCTCGACCAGCGCCTGGCGCCAGGGGGTGCCGAACGCGTTGAGCGACGCGTCGTCGAGCGGCCATGCGCCGGTCGGTCGGAATCGTGCGGGATCGTCGGCGGCGACGGGGAGGACGGCGAGGATCGATCCGACCCCGCCGATCGGCGCCGCCGACACCGATGCGGCCACGTGGCCGAGCGTCGTGTCGAGTTGCTGGTCGACGACGACCGGGCTCACGGCGGTGAGGAGCACGTCGCGCACCGATTCGGGCGTCACGGTGAGGAGGAACCCGTCGGTGCCGAACTCAGGTGGCGCCGTCCGTCCCCACAGCTGCGTCCAGCGAGGCGATCCCGAGGCGTCGAGACAGCGGATCCGGCTCGGCCCGATGGTCCGATCGCGGTACTTGCGCGGAACGTCGAGGAGTCCGCGGAGCAGGTGGTGATCCCGAGGATCGACGAGCGATTCGAGTGCGACACCGGTCGTCTCGTCGCGTGCTCGGCCGAGCATCGACGCGACGCCGAGGCTGCAGAATCCGACGACGCCCCAGCGGTCGACGAGCACCAGCGGGTTCGGCAGTGCGTCGAGAACGGCGAGGATCTCCGGGCCGATCGAGTGCTGCGTCGGCAGATGTGGGGAGTCCGACGTCGACACGTCGGATCGTGGGTCGTCCGTCACGCTCACACAGGGACATCGGCGCTGTCACGACCGACCTTGAGGATTCGTGAACGGACCGCGCGCTCGCCGCGCTCGATCCCGCACCGACCACACGGGATCCAGAGACACCCAGCTCTCGGCGGCGGCTCCCACCGGGACCGCAGGATGCGCTGACACGAACGCGGGCGGCTCGGTCGATGGCGGTCAGCCGATGGTGACGCCGAGGCGGGCGTGTTCGGCAGCGGGGTCCGACGACCGAGCGACGACGAGTTCGTAGACACCCGGATCGACGATCCACGACGAGGTCGCCGTGTCCCACCGCCGGAGGGCGTCGAAGCCGAACTCGAGCTCGACGGTGGCCTCGGCGCCGGGCACGAGCGTCAGCTTCGACCACGTCGCCAACACCCGTGGGGGCCGGGTGGCCACGGGGTCGACCGCCGCCACGTACCCCTGGACCACCTCGACGGCCGCGCGCTCACCCACCGACGACACGGGCACGGTGACCACGAACGGATCGCTGTCGGCCACGACCTCGGCGGCGGTGATCCGATCGATGGTCGCATCACCCCAGTCGGTCGCTCCGTAGGTGAGGCCGTGACCGAACCAGAACCGCGGCTCGATCGACCTCGCCTCGTACCAGCGGTGTCCGGTGAACAGTCCCTCGGCGTACCGCTGGGTCGCCCGCCCATGGGAGTCGTGGTCGGGAGCGTGGTGCAGGAACGCCGGCGTGTCGGCCAGCCGCCGGGGGTACGTGACCGGGAGACGTCCACCGGGATCGGCGTCGCCGAGCAGCACGTCGACCATGGCCTCGGCCTGCTCCTGTCCGGCGAAGAACGACGTGACGATCGCAGCCGGAGCCCGTTCCCGATCGACCCAGTCGATCGCCACGGGTGACCCGGCGTTGATGACGACCACCGTGCGATCGTTGACCGCGGCCACCGCCTCGACCAGCTCGTCCTGACGACCGGGCAGCTCGATGAACTCGCGGTCGAAGCCCTCGGTCTCCCACTCGTCGTTGGTCCCGACGACCACCAGCGCGACGTCGGCGTCGGCCGCCGCGCGCACTGCGCGCTCGAACAGGTCGGCGGGATCAGGCGCGCGGACACCGAGGCGGAGGGCCGCGAACCCACTCGTCTGCCCGGTGGCCCACCGCAGATCGAGCTCGACCGGCTCACCGGCGCGGCACTCGACCGACACGACGGTCTCCTCGCTGCCGTATCCGAAGAACTCTCGGGTCCGGGGGATCAGCATCTCGGGGTCGTCGACCACGGTGGTGGTGAGCCCCCCGGACCGGACGACGGCGCGGACCGGACCGGTCGACACCACCCCGAATTCGTGGAGTCCGTCGAGCTCGGGGAGGAACGACCCGCGGATCCGGGCGGAGAAGGCGGTCGCGTCGACCTCGTCGGGCGTGGTCCCGAAGAAGCGGACCATCGTCGATCGGTTGACCACCGAGGCGACGGTGTCTCCGTCCCAGTCGAGACCGTTGACGTACTCGACGAGCAGTCCGGGCTCGTCCGACGGTGTCCGCAGCTGGGGTCGGCGGACCAGTGGCGTGAGGCGATCGATGCGGACGCCGGGTTCGGTGACGACCGTTGCGCCGGAGCGGGCGTCGGTGAGACGATCGCTCAGCGCGTCGAGCAGGGTGCGGTGCCCGAGCGGGGTGAGGCTCGCGGATCCGCCGCCCATCGACCGGTCGATCGTGGCGTTGGGGCCGATGACGGCGATCGTCGACAGCGACCCGACGTCGATCGGGAGGGCGCAGGGTCCGGTGCCCTCGTCGCCGACCGGCTCGTTGCGCAGCAGGACGGTGCCGGCGACCGCGGCTCTCCGTGTGAGCGCGCGCTCGACCGGGTCGTCGACCGATTCCTCGGGCTCGTCACACGACCGCTCGTCGGCCCGCGTGCGCGCGATCACGGTCAGCACGTCGCGAGCGATGCTCTCGACGGCGTCCTCGGTCACGTGTCCCGCCTCGACCGCCGCGAGCAGCCGGTCGCCGTACACCCGGACGGGAGCCGGCATCTCGAGGCTCAGCCCCGCGGTGGCGGCACCGACCGGTTCGTGCACGCCGAACCAGTCGGACACGACGTACCCGTCGAAGCCCCACTCGTGGCGGAGGATGTCGGTGAGCAGCCGACGGTTCTCGGCGCAGAAGTCGCCGTCCAGACGGTTGTACGCACTCATCACGCCCCACGCCCCGCCGCGCGTCACCGCTCGCTCGAAGGGCCGGAGGTAGGTCTCGCGGAGGGTGCGCTCGTCGACCTCGACGTTCACCGACAGGCGTTCGATCTCGGTGTCGTTGCACACGAAGTGCTTCACGGTGACGGCGACCTCGTGGGACTGCACGCCCTGCACGTACCGCTCGGCGAGCCGGGCGGTGAGTTCCGGGTCCTCCGAGTAGCACTCGAAGGTGCGGCCGCCGACCGGCGTGCGATGCAGGTTCACCGTGGGACCGAGCAGGACGTGCGCCCGCTTGCGCCGCGCTTCGGTGCCGAGCAGGTCACCGATCTCGCCGAGGAGATCGGGGTCCCACGACGATCCGAGGGTGATCCCCGACGGGGTCGACACACCCGGCGTGCCCGAGCTGCCGTGTCCTTCCCCGCGCAGACCCGCCGGCCCGTCGGACATCTTCAGCTGCGGCACCCCGGCCTCGGGGAAGGCCCGGGTGCGCCAGTTGGTCTGACCGACCACGAGCAGGCAGCGCTCCCTCAGCGAGAGTGCGGCGAGGGAGCCGTCGACGTCGATCACGGCGCACGATCGTGTCAGAGACGCGCCCGGCATGAAAGCGTTTACATTGTGTGGATGAGCGAGTCCGGAGAACGCCCCACCAC
>JBCCTP010000189.1:0-8275 GCA_039198505.1 Actinomycetota bacterium
GCGATCCAGTGGTTCATCTTCGCGGTGTGCGTCGCGATCGGGTGGGTGCTGGCCGTGCGACGGAGCCTGCGGTCGCGAGCAACTCCCCCGGCCGCACCATCCGGCGACGCAGACGCCAGGGAGCCCGTCGGAACATCGCCAGCATCGTCGAGCTGAGTGCCCACGGCGAGACGCCGGCGTCGAGGTACGGCGGCCAGCGCCGGTCGTCGAGTTCGAAGAAGGTCGCGAAGAACGAGCGCGTCTCGCCCGGACCCAGCGAGAGGAGCACGTCGAGTCCGTAGTCGTGCAGCGCCCGCGACCGCAGGCGCGCCGGCGACCAGACGGCCCGTTCGATCGTCCGGATCGCGTCGGCGCCGATGCCGCGCCCGATCGACGCATCGGCCAGCACGTCGGCGATCACGGCGGCGAGCCGATCGGCTGACGCGAGCGAGTCGCCGACCGAGTACCCGGTCGCCGGATGGACGCTCCCGGCGGCCGCGCCGAACGGAACGATCCCCTCAGCGGACACCCCGGCGGCCGGCGTGCCCATCGGGATCCGGACCCGTTCGACCTGGAGCGCCGACGCCATCAGCTCGTCGACCGTCGTGTCGAGTCGCGAGGCGAGCGACCCGGCGAGATCATCGGGCGCGACGGCCTCACGGGCGGCGAGGACGGTCTCCTCCAGGAGCCACCCCTCGGCGACCGGCAGGGCGTAGAGGAAGGTGGCGGGACCGTCGGCGAGCGGACGCGGCGGCGTCGACCAGTCCATCAATGCCGGTCGACCGAGCGGGCCCTCGGGCGGCTCGGCCAGCACGACCCCGATCGCGGTCTGCCAGGCGAGCGGGGTCGACGGCCCGGAGCCGGCGAGAGCACCGGGCCACCCGGTGGCGTCGACCACGAGTCGGGCGACGACGTCGTCGTGCGTGTCGTCGCCATCGGCCAGCCGGACCAGCATCTCGCCGCGGTGACCTTCGACGGCGATGACCGATGCACGCACGTGGTCGACCCCGGAGCGCAGGACCGAGCGGAGCTGCTCGTTGTCGAACACCCCGTAGGCGCGGTCCAGTGTCCGCCGAGCTGCGGATCCACCGGCACGCGCGTCGAAGACGACATCGATCGGCTCGCTGATCGACGTCCACACGGCGGAGTCGGCGGCGAGCGTCGTCGGCACGGCGTCGACCCAGGTCCCGTAGGTCGCCCCCCACTCCTCGTCGCGTCCGATGAGTGCGCACCCGACGCCGCGCGCGGTCAGCGCGGATGCGAGCGCGGAACCGGCGGGGCCGTCACCCACGACGGCGACGGCGAGGTCGTCCCGAGTCGTCACGGTCGAGTCACCGTCGCTCGTTCGTGGAGCCAACGCTCGACGAAGAGTTCGGCGAGCACGGTGGTCGGCAGGTGGGTGTTGACGTCGGGGATCGTCGGGAAGGCCGACGCGTCCGCGACGAACAGGCCCGAGAGACCCGTGACCGCTCCGGCCTCACCCAGCACGGCGGAGGTCGACGACGACGCATGGACGTAGTCGCCCACGTGGGCGAGCATCCACGACTCGATCGAGTCGGCATCGGCTCCGACGAGACGGTCGGCGGGTGTTCCCTGGTCGTCGAGATAGATCCCCGACGAGATCTCGCGGAACGCCTCCGATCGCACCACGGTGAGCAGGTGATCGATGCCCGCCATCATCGACCGACGATCGGCGGGGTCGGACAGCAGATCGAGGTCGACCAGCGGCGCGCCACCGTGCGCGCTCACCCTCACCGTTCCCGAACGGCCGACGGGACGCATCAGCGCGACCATCACCACCGCGTGACGACCGTCGGAGTCGTGGCCGAGGTGGTTGACGGGGAGGATCTGCCATGGGTCGCGCATCGATACGACCGAGGTCGCGAGACCCACCGGGGGCGTGGGGTCCGCGAGTTCGACGGTCACGGCGACCGACGGATGGTCCTGCAGTCCGGTCCCGACCGCCTCCCCACCGATCCCGGAGCGCTGGAGCAACGCGGGGGTCCCGATCGCTCCGGCACACAGTGCCAGCCGATCCGCCTCGACGACGTGGCCGTCGCGCATCCGCACGCCGACCGCCGACTCGTCGCGCACCTCGATCGCATCGACGGGCGCGTCGGTCCGGATGGTGAGCGACGACGACGCGAGCACCGGTCCGAGGTACGCCTCGGCGGAGGTGACGCGCCGGCCGGCGCGGCGCGTCAGTCGAGCGGGGCGCGCGAACGGATCGGCGGCGAGGAGCGCACGGTCGGCGACCCCGAACTCGGCCGGGTCGGGTTCCGTGAGCGGGAGTTCGACGCGCCGCGCAGCGTCGGACCAGCCGGACCATCCCCACGACGCGGGGAGGGCCGGGTCGCACTCGAGGGCGAGCATCGCGTTGACGACGCTCGATCCGCCGAGGCCACGCCCCCGGAGATACCCCCGTGCAGGCGCGTCGCGGGTTCGTCGTGCGGTGACCTCGACGTCGACGCGCTGCGGATCGCGGTGGAGCGCGAACGCATCGTCGCCCGTCACCGAGGTCGGGAGCGGGTCGGGCAGGGTGGGTCCTGCCTCGACGAGCACGACCGACCGGCCGGCATCGAGGAGACGCCGCGTGACCACACATCCGGCGGATCCGGCACCGACGACGAGCCAGTCGGCGACGCCGGAGACCGCCTCGTCGACCATCGTCCGATCGTCGCACGGATGTGACGGAATCGGCCGATTTCGGCGCGATTCGTCCGAAAGCCTGGTGGACGCACCGGGTCCTCCCTATGGTCGCGCCAGTGCCCGACCACCATCGGATGACGATCCGCACGATCGACCCCGACCCCCGAACCGCAGCACTTCACGACGGTGCGTCCGCGCTGGGACTCGCCGATCTGGGCGAGATCCGGATCGCCGACGTCGTCCATCTCGTGGGAGACCTCGACGGCGATGCCAAGCGATCACTGCACGCGCTGCTCGTCGATCCTCTCCTCCAGATCGGCACGTGGGACACCCCGACGGGTCGCGCCGTCGAGATCGTCCCGCAGCCGGGCGTGACCGATCCCGGCGCCGATGCGGCCCGACACGCCTCCGAGCAACTCGGGATCGGCCTGCGGCATGCGGCCACCGGGTTGCGCGTCGAGTTCGACGAGGCGATCGACGACGCCGACGTCGACGAGCTCGTGCGCCGCCTGCTCGCGAATCCGATCGTCGATCGGTGGCAGCACGAACCCTTCGAGATCGACGCGGTCGACGATCCCGAGCCACCGGCGGTCGCCGACGTCGTTCCGATCCGCGGCGCCGACGACGCCCGCCTGCATGCCATCGACACCGAGCGCTCGCTCGCACTCGATCCGGCCGAGCTGCGGATCATCCGCGATCACTTCGAGGAGCTGGGCCGCGACCCCACCGATGTCGAACTCGAGACCCTCGCCCAGACCTGGAGCGAGCACTGCGCCCACAAGACGTTCCGCGCGGCGGTGGTCGTGCGATCGGCGGGCGACGAGAACGGCGCCGACGACGAATCCGACGGTTCCCTGGACGGTGACGAGGCCGACGCACCTCGATCGCCGCTCCTCGACCGGCTCCGCCGATGCACCGATGCGATCGACGCGCCGTTCGTGAAATCGGCGTTCGTCGGCAACGCCGGCATCGTCGAGTTCGTCCCGGGGACCACGCTCGCCGTCAAGGCCGAGACGCACAACCATCCGTCGGCCGTCGAGCCGTTCGGCGGAGCCAACACCGGTGTCGGTGGCGTCATCCGTGACGTCCTCGGCGCCGCCCACCGTCCGATCGCCGTCACCGACATCCTCTGCTTCGGATTCGACGACCTGCCGCTCGACGAGCTCCCGGACGGATCGCTCCACCCCCGACGAATCCGTGCGGGGGTCATCGACGGCGTCGCCGACTACGGCAACAAGATCGGACTGCCCACCGTGGCCGGCGCCATCCTCTACGACCCGGCGTACACGACGAATCCGCTCGTGTTCGCCGGCTGCATCGGCTCCGCGCCGAGCCGCGCGCTGCACGACGGACCGCACGCCGGCGACCGCATCCTCGTGCTCGGCGGTGCGACGGGACGAGACGGCATCCGCGGCGCCACGTTCTCGTCCGCGACGATGAACGCCACCACCGGTGAGGTCGCCGGGGCCAGCGTCCAGATCGGCGACCCGATCGTCGAGAAGCTCCTGATCGACGCGCTCGTGGGCGCCGAGGATCTGTACTCGGCGATCACCGACTGCGGCGCAGGCGGTCTCTCGTCGGCCATCGGTGAGATGGCCGAGGGCGTCGGCGCCGACGTCGATCTGACGCTCGTTCCGCGCAAGTACCCCGGACTCGCTCCGTGGGAAGTGTGGCTCTCCGAGGCCCAGGAGCGCATGGTCATCGCCGTCACGCCGCGCAACGTCAGCGCGATCGCCAAGCGGTGTGAGCGCGTCGGTCTCGACTGGGCCGACGTGGGTCATTTCACCGGCGACGGCGTGCTGCACGTCCACCACGCCGGCACGACGGTTGCTCGGCTCGACACCGACTTCCTCCACGACGGTCGGCCCCGCCGCACCATGACGGCTGCACCTCCGACGCCCCGGCGCGGCACGCCAACGTCGCGAACGGTCGACGATCCGGTCGACACACTGCTCCGGCTGCTCCGCCACCCGAACATCGCGTCGAAGGAGGCGGTCATCCACCGCTACGACCACGAGATCCTCGGGTCGACCGTCGTGCGGCCGCTCGTCGGAGTCGCCGGCGACGCACCAGCCGACGGCGTGGTCATCGCCGAACCGACCGCCCAGCACGGGATCGCCCTCGGCATCGGCGTCAACCCGTGGATCGGGCTGCACGACCCCGAGGCGATGGCGTTCGCCGTGGTCGACGAAGCGATCCGCAACTGCGTGGCGGTCGGCGCCGACCCCGATCGTGTCGCGCTGCTCGACAACTTCTCGTGGGGCGACCCGCGTCGCGAATCCACCATGGGGGATCTCGTCGCCGCGGTCGACGGGTGCTGCGCCGCCGCGTACACGTTCGGCGCTCCGTTCGTGTCGGGCAAGGACTCGCTCAACAACGAGTACATCGGTGCCGACGGAGAGCGTCACGCCGTGCCGCCCACCTTGGTCATCACCGCCATGGCCCACGTGCCCGATGCCGACCGCTGCGTCACGCCCGACCTCGGCGAGCCGGGGGACGTCCTGTTCCTCCTGGGGACCACGTCGCCCGAGTTCGCCGGATCACACCTCGATCTCGTCCTCGGTGAGCCCGACGACCCCGGAGTGGCCCCGTCGCCCGACCCCGACGCTCCCGACAACTACCGCCGCCTCCACGCCGCGATCTCGGCCGGTCTCGTGTCCGCGTGCCACGACGTGAGCGAGGGCGGTCTCGCCGTCGCTCTCGCCGAGATGTGCATCGGCGGGCGAGTCGGCGCCGCCATCGACACACTGCCCGACGACGACCTCGTGACGTCGCTGTTCTCCGAGTCGATCGGCCGCCTCCTCATCTCGGTCTCGCCGCCGCTCGTCTCGGAGTTCCTCCGCGCGATGGACGATGGTGTCCTCCAGATCGGTGAGGTGAGCGCCAGCGGCATGCTCACGTTGCCGGGGGTCGAGCCCGTCATGGTCGACGACCTCGTCGACGCGTTCACCAATCCCGACATCTCGGTCGATCACCGGAGTTCGTCGTGAGCGGCGTCGAAGCCGTGGTCATCGCCGGACCGGGAACGAACCGCGACGGTGACGTCGCAGATGCCCTGCGGCTGGCGGGAGCCCTTCCGCGCATCGTGCTCGCCGACGAACTGGTCGAGACACGACGATTCCTCGACGACGCCGACCTCGCGGTGGTCGCCGGCGGATTCAGCTACGCCGACTCGCTCGGTGCCGGTCGGATGCTCGCGCTCGACCTCACGCTCGGGCTCGGAGATCGACTCCGCGACTTCGTCGCGTCGGGCCGTCCGGTGATCGGGATCTGCAACGGGTTCCAGGTGTTGACGCGGGCCGGGCTGCTTCCCGGGGCTCTCGGACACAACGCGCAGGGGCACTTCGAATGCCGCTGGGTGGTCCTCGACGCCCCGAAGTCGAACTCGGTGTGGACCACCGGACTCGACTCTCCGATCCACTGCCCGATCGCCCACGGCGAAGGTCGGTACGTGCACCCCGACCCCGAGTCGCTCGAGACGGCCGGTCAGGTCGCTCTTCGGTACCGGAGCACCAATCCGAACGGTTCCGTCGGCGACATCGCGGGCGTGAGCGACGCGTCGGGCGTGGTGCTCGGTCTCATGCCGCACCCCGAGAACCACATCGTCGCCCGGCAGCATCCGCTCCATCGGCGCGGTGGCGGGGGCGACGAACACCTCGGTCTGCGGATCTTCGAGAACGGCATCCGCCACGCAGCGTCTCTGTGACGCGATGATCGCGTCTGCGTGACCGCCTCCCCCGCTCCGCTCACCGGCATCGAGCTCGATCTGCCGGACCGGCGCGTCGGCAAGGTCCGGGTGTCGTACGCATGGGGCTCCGACGCTCGCCTCTTCGTCACGACCGATCGCCTGTCGGCGTTCGACCAGATCATCGCGGGCGTCCCGTGGAAGGGGCAGGTCCTCAACCAGCTGGCCGCCTGGTGGTTCGAGCAGACGGCCGACATCGTCACGAACCACGTCGTGTCGGTCCCCGATCCGAACGTGACGATCGGTCGGGCGGCGCACCCGCTGCCGGTCGAGGTCGTCGTGCGGGGTCACATCACCGGCGTCACCGACACCGCACTGTGGACGGCGTACGAGCGCGGTGAGCGCACGGTGTACGGCCACGAGTTGCCCGACGGGTTGGCCAAGAACGAGGCGCTGCCGGCCGCCATCGTCACACCGACGACCAAGGGTGAGGCGGGTGAGCACGACGTCCCGGTCACGTGCGACGAGGTGGTCGATCGGGGGCTGGTGGAACCCGATCTCTGGGCGCGGATCCAGACGATCGCGCTCGACCTCTTCGCACGCGGGGTCCAGCTGGGCGAGGTGGCCGGGCTGATCCTCGCCGACACGAAGTACGAGTTCGGACTCACCGATGACGGCGAGTTGTTGCTGATCGACGAGATGCACACACCCGACTCGTCGCGCTGGTGGATCGCCGACTCGTACGAGGAGCGCATGCTGCGCGGCGAGGAGCCCGAGAGCCTCGACAAGGAAGTCGTGCGCCGCGCTCTGCGCGACGTCGGCTACTCCGGGGACGGTCCTCCGCCGGAACTCCCGGGCGAGGTCTGGGCCGCCACCACCGCACGCTACGTTGACGCCTACGAACGGCTCACCGGCGCGTCGTTCCACCCCGCTGACTATCCCGCCGACGAGCGCATCCGGGCCGTCGTCGCCGCACTGGAGCCGTGATGACACGTCAGATCCCCGTCACCGCCGAGACGGTCTCGCCCGCCCACGCCGACGACGTCCCACACGACGAGTGCGGCGTCCTCGGAGTGTCGACCCCGCACGGCGACGGCGTCGCCCAGCTCGCGTTCTTCGGGCTCTTCGCCCTCCAGCACCGGGGCCAGGAGGCGGCCGGTCTGGCGGTCAGCGACGGCACCCGGGTCCGGCTCCACAAGGAGGCCGGTCTCGTCGCCAACGTGTTCACGCAGGAGGCGCTCGCGCCGCTGTCGGGCTACCACGCCATCGGCCACACCCGGTACTCGACCACGGGGTCCAACGCCGAGCGCAACATCCAGCCGTTCCTCGTCGAGACCATGCACGGCCCCCTCTCGGTCGCCCACAACGGCAACCTCGTGAACGCCGCCGCGCTGCGCGACGAGCTGCTCAGTCGAGGGTTCGGGCTCACGGCCACCAGCGACACCGAGGTGTTCACGCTGATGCTCGCCGCCGCCGGCGGACGCACGTGGCAGGAGCGCATCGAACGCACGCTGCCGGCCTGGAAGGGTGCGTACTCGCTCGTGATCCTCGCCCAGGACCAGGTCATCGCAGTGCGCGACCCGTGGGGTTTCCGTCCGCTGTCCGTCGGCCGACTCCCCCATGGCGGCCATGCGGTCGCCAGCGAGACCTGTGCGCTGTCCACACTCGGCTGCGTCGACGTCGACGAGGTCGGCCCCGGCGAGATGGTCTCGATGCGCGGCGGCGAATTGACGCGACAGCAGGTCCTCGCGCCGCAGCAGTCGGCCCGTTGCACGTTCGAGTTCGTGTACTTCTCCCGCCCCGACTCGGTGTGGGCGGGCCGCAGCGTACACCACGCTCGCCAGCAGCTCGGCGTCGAGTTGGCTCGAGAGTCGTGCCCCGAGGCCGACGTCGTGATCCCGGTCCCCGACTCGTCGATCCCGGCGGCCATCGGATTCGCCAACGAGAGCGGACTCCCGTTCA
>JBCCTP010000190.1:0-8211 GCA_039198505.1 Actinomycetota bacterium
CCGCGGTAGTCGGGGAGCGTGAGCGCCTGCGACTCGACGTACTCCATGCGGTGCGAGATGACCGGGTCCTGCGCGCCGCCGATGAACGCACACGGCATCGGCGGTGCCGGCAGGTCCTTGGTGAGCTCCCAGTCGGCGTCGAGGTTGCGGTACCAGCTCACCGGCCCGAAGAACGACGACATCGTGAACTGATCGACGTACACGGCGAGGTCGCGCTCGGTCATCCACGGCGGGACGCCGTCGGGGATCGCCTGACGCCGCGAGAACGAGTCGATGAAGCCGCCGTCGTCCTCGTGGGGGAGTTCCTCGACGGGCGTCGGCGGACCGGCCATCTGTGCGCTGGCCGCCCAGAGGATCGACCGCATCGTGTGCTCCACGTCGGCGTCCAGCTCGCTCTCGGCCAGACCCACCTTCTGGAAGTGGAGCATGTAGAAGAACCGATCGCCGTAGGTCTGGCGGAAGAGTTCGGTCGGTGCCATCGGCCACGGCGTGTACGGCACGCTCACGTTGATCACGCCGGCGATGCGATCGGGGTGGTACCGGGCGAGGTCCCACACCAGCAGCGAGCCCCAGTCGTGACCGACGAACGTGGCCGCCTCGGCGCCGACGTCGTCGAGGAGCGCGAGCAGGTCGGTCGAGAGGTGATCGCTGCGGTACGCCTCGATCTGATGGGGAACCGACGATGCGGCGTACCCGCGCTGGTCGGGGACGAGCACCCGCCAACCGGCCTCGGCGAGCGGGGCGATCTGATGGCGCCACGAGTACGACGACTCGGGGAATCCGTGCGACAGGACGATGACCGGCCCGCCGGTCGGCCCTGCGTCGATGACGTCGATCTCGACGCCTCCGAAGTCGTCGGTGGTGCGGAGTCGGCGGCGGACGGGCTCGACGGTGCTGCTCACCGCGCCATCGTCGCAGGATCACCGCGTTCTCGTGAACGTGTGACCCGTCAGACGGGTTCCACGTTCACGAGAACGACTGGTGGCGCGGTGGGCGGGTGGTCAGGTCCAGTAGCCGGTGACGTCGATGGCGACGTTGCCGCCCCCGCCCGGGCCGAAGACGACCTCGACCTCGCGGTTGGCGTTCAGCGTGAAGATCCCGGCGTTCGAGGTGTTCTCGTTGGCGTTGTAGTTGACGCTCGACGCGGCGACCACGGCATCACCACCGGGATTGACCGACATGAAGCCGGCGGTCGTGGGGCCGATGACGGCGATGTTCGCGGCGATCGCGGTCGCGCCGGCCGGGATCACGTCGGCGGTCGCGACCTCACCGTCACTCACGTTCCGGGCGTCCTTGATCGAGACGGTTCGGTTGGAGTCGCCGTCGTAGCGCCCGCCCCCCGAGGGCTGGCGGCTGTCGTGGGCGCGGAACGGGGACACGGCGTGGAAGGCGCCGGCGGTGCCGGGGCCCGACAGCTTCTTCCACGTGCCGGGGGTTCCGTCGGCGACGCAGAACCAGAGGTCGCCGGCACTGTCGTGGACGATCTCGCCGGTGACGTGCGCGTCGGTCCTCGCCGGGGGAGCATCGCCCGCGCCCGTGAGCTCGACGTTGGCGCGCGTGCCGCGGGCGAGGAGACCCGTGTTGCCGGTGCCGCTGCCGAGCCCGACCACTCCGTAGCCGCCTGCGCTCGATGACGTGAAGCCGTAGACACCGTTCGGCATGGCCTCGTAGCCGTATCCGCCGATCGCCGCCGGGAACGACGACGACGAGAGGTTGAAGAGCGCGAGTGCCTCGCGGTCGCGCACCGTGAAGACGTTCGCGTTCGACGTTCCGCCGCCGATGATGTTCGGTACCTGTGGGATGTCGGATCGCTGGTAGTCGATGACCGTCGTCGTCTGCCCCGTGTCGCCCTGCGTCGTGGTGTCGCCGACGATGACCGGATCGGTGTCGGCGGCCGCGACCGGTCGAGCACCGACGGCGAGTGCGGCTGCGGTCCCGCCGACGGCCGCCCCGGCTGCCAGCTTCAGCATGTTCCGCCGAGAGCCGCGCGGTTCGTCCTGCTCCGCCGCCGCTGTGGTCGGCACAGCGGCGTCGAGCCGGGCGGTGAGTTCGGCGATGCGGTCTTCGAGTTCGGCGATGCGAGCGTCGTCGGTCGTCATGGGTCCCCTCCAGGAATCACGTCACGTCCACGCCACGGATGCGCGGATCGGAGGGGAATGCTCGCACAGCCGCGCACTGTCGGCCGTGGAATTGTCCCGGCCCACCGAGGTGGGCCGGGCTCGGTCAGGTCCAGTACCCGGTGATGTCGATCGCGAGGTGACCGCCACCGCCGGGGCCGAAGATCGCCTCGAGCTGTCGGGAGGCGTCGAGAGCGAAGATGCCGGCGTTGGCGATGTTCTGGCCGGCGGTGTAGTTCACCACCGACGCCTTGATCACGGCGTCGCCACCGGGGTTGATGGAGGCGAACCCGTTGGTGGTCGGACCGATGACCGTGATGTTCGCCGCGACCGCGTTGGCACCGACCGGAAGCGCGTCAGCGGTCACTGTGGCACCGGTCGCGACGTCGATCGAGTCGGCGCACGAGATCGTGCGGTTCTCGTCTCCGGCGAACCGGGTGGTGAATCGCGAGTCGAACACGCGGAATGGTGCGACCGTGGTGAACGAACCCGCCGGGCCGATTGGCGCGGCACCGGACGAGAGGTTGCGCCACGTGTTGGTGGCGACGCAGTACCAGAGCTCGCCGTCGCTGTTGCGAGCGAGCGAGCCCACCGCGCCGGCACTCGTGGCCGTGATGTCGGTCGCCTGCGCGGAGCTGATGCGGATGATGCCCGAGCCGATCGCCTCGATGTCGTACTGCGTGCCGTCACCGGCGACACCGGTGCTCCTGCCGCCCGTCGCCTCGCCGAGCACGGCGGTGGACTGCGTGTTGGTGCTGAGTCCGTGAACGCCGATGCCCTTGGTGCCCTTCGACTCGCCGCGGACGCCCTCACCTCCGGTCGTTCCCTCGGTGACGCCGTGGACACCGATGCCGCCGGCGTCGGAATCGGTTGTCGTTCCGTAGACGCCGACGCCCGTCATGCCGGTGCCGGTGTGAGCGCCGTACACACCCACGCCGCCGGCGCCGGTGCCGGTGAACGCACCGTGCACGCCGCGAGTGGAGTCACCCAGCGAGTTGCCGGTGTGTCCGTAGACCGCCGCGTCGCCACTCGAGTTGCCGCCCCACCCTTCCAGCGTGGTGCCGCCGAAGAACTGGGTCGTGTTGCTTCCGGCATTGGCTTGCCCGATGATGGCGTTTCCGCCGTCCGCCGCAGAGGCTCGCTGGCTGACGGCGAGTCCGGCCGCCGCACCCACGGCTGCGGCGAGCGCGCCTTTCGACACGAACGATCGTCGTGTCGATGCAGGTTCGGCTGCGGTCGTCTCGGCCGACGATCCGCCGTCGTCGAGAGCCGGGTCGTTGTCGTGTTCGTTCATGATCCCCCCTTGTGGATCGAGCGCCGTTCCCCGCCCGCCGCAGCCGTGTGCTACGACGCCACCGTGAGCGGCGATGCGAAGCTACTCGGGCTCGAGGTCATCGTCGGCCGAATTGACGACGCCCTCCCGGTCTTGACCGAGGGGTTCGGCTGGACGGTGGCCTATGACGGCGAGTCGGGCGACGTCGCCGGGCGGGTCGTCGTTCTCGACGCCGGCACGGTGACGGTCACGTTGCTCGAACCGGCCGACAGCGGACCCGGCCTGCTCTCCGATCGATCGCCGCGCGTCTCGCAGATCGTCGTCGGCGGAGCGGGTGATGCGGCGGTGTCGACGGTGGACCGCCTGGTCGCCCTGGGTCTGCCGTCGCACGGGATCGACGCCGCACGGAGATTCGTGCCACCGGAGGTGGTGGCCGGTGTTCTCGGGTTCGAGACGGCCTTCACCGTGCAGGTCGTCGACGAGCCGCCGGCGGCCGAATGATCGCCCAGGACCTGCCCCCGATTCCCGATGTCGCGGCCGATCTCGTCGCTGCGCATCGTCGCTCCCGTTCGGTCACCCGAGCCCGGCTCGTCGCGATGGACGACGGGCCGGCGCGGGTACTGCGGTGGTGTCTGATCAACCGTCTCATCGAGTCGATGGCCAATGTCTTCCAGGACGATCGTCAGCTCGTCCTTCCGCCGAGGCGTCGTCATCTGCGACCGGCGATGGATGCTCGCGTGGCGGGGAGCGCTGTCGCATTCCGCCACATCGACTCGCGTCTCGAGATGCGCCGGCTCGGTCACGTCGCCGACGTCGTGGGCCACGAGACACCCTTCGTCCTGCACGCGTTCGCCGAGGGACACAGCCCCGGCGCGGACGAGACGAACCCGGGGCTCGTTCGGGCGACCTCGTCGGCGTTCGATGCCGTGGAGACCACCTACCGTCCGCCCGACGGGGAACGATGCAGTGACCTCCTCGCCGGGTGCGTCGAGACGGTCAACGCGTCGGACCACGACGCCGCCGTTCGGGCGGCGTGGATGGCCGCGGCATTCCTGGCGATCCACCCGTTCGTCGACGGCAACGGACGCACGGCGCGCATGCTCTTCCAGCTCGTGGCGAGTACTGACGACGATCTGCGTCTCGACTGGGGGTCGCTCGAGCAGTGGTCGATCGCCCGGCGGCCCTACATCGACGCACTCAAGGCGACCCAGGCGCCGTCGTTGCCGACGTACGACCCGGAGCTGATCGACACGCAACCGTTCGTCGAGTTCGCCCTTCGGGCGTCGGCGGTCGGGGCCGACCTCATCCGTCGTCGGATCGACTGGATCGAGTGGGCGTGGGAACGCGGAGTCCCGTGGCCGAGCACGACGCATGCGCTTCTCGAGCTGGCCACGGTGATGTCAGCGTCGGCGACGATCGACGAACTGTCCGCACTCGTCGCAGATCCCGACTGCACGACGGGGATCAACGAGCTCGTCGCGGCGGGTCGACTCCGGTGGGACGATCGCGGCCTCCTCCGCCCGGCGACCGATCACCCGTTGCTCATCGACGAGAGAGCGGTGTCGACGTCATGACCCTCGCGACTCGCCGGTGCCGCGTGAACCGAGCCACTCCGCCCACGCCGGTTGATCCCGGGCGACGGCGGCCGCCCCGTCGTCGCCGTAGAGGTACGACCACACCGACACGCTGACCGATCCTCCGACCGACTCGGCAGCGAAGAACGCGGTGCCGGCTGCGGGCTCGTCGACCACGAGAGCCACCTCGTGGACGCCGACCCGGGCAACGGTGCCGGAGAGTCGGGGTGCGTCCCCGACCGTCCCGATCCGGTCGCCCTCCTCCAGGCTGCTCGGCAGACCGAGGTCGGCGAGGAGTCGGTCCCAACACCCTCCCTCCGTTCCCTCCCACGTCGCCATCGGCAGCGACGCAGTCGCGGTCCGTCCGGCGAAGTGCTCGAGGTGCAGGCGCAGATTGGTGAGGAAGATCTGCCACCCGTCGCGCATCGCGTCGTACTGGTCGTCCCACTCGTCGCCCGAGCCGAAACCGGAGTTGACGAGTCGGACGACACACGAGCCGGAGTCCTGCGCTTCGACGAGCCACTCGAACGCGAGGCCGGTGATGTCACCACCGTCGAAGACCACCCGTCTCGGTGGATCCCAGACGGCGACTCGACCCGACGCATCCATGCCGGGTCCGAAGGTGAACTCGATCGACCCGCCTTCGCGCTCCTCCACGGTGTGGGGCACGTACCACGACGAGATTCCGGGACCGGTGGCGATCGCCCGCCACACCTCGTCGGGTGTGCCAGGGACGGTCACCTCCAGTTCGATGGTGCGGCCGGAGTCGTCTGCGATCGCCGACTCGTCGGTCGATGGTGTCGTGTCGTCGGTCATGTCGTGTCCTCTCGGGTGGATTCGGGGGTTCGAGGGTCGGGGGTGTCGTCCGCCGACGGACGCGGGTGGGCGAACACCATCAGGCGGTGCCAGCGACCGCCGGGTGCGGCCTCGTCGTGGTACTCGGCGGCGAGCTCGCGCAGCGTGTGGGCGAGCCGGCGGGTGAACTCCGCCCGGTCGGCCGCCGACGCGAACCGGATGTCGGTGTCGATCGTGAGCGTCGCGAGCGGACGCCGGGCATCTCGTGCGCGTCGGACGAGCGAACCGACCTCGTCGACGAGCCGAGTGGCGACGGCGAGCAGGTAGCGACTCGACAGCTGGTCGGCCTCGGTGGTCCCGGAGTCGTCGGGAACGCGCGGTGCGTTGACCCCGGTCAGGCTCGGTGCGAGCACGATCGCTTCGTCGCTCGCCTGGAACACCCGCTCGGTCAGGCCGCGGCGCGGTCGCTCGGCGACCAGCTCGATGAGTCCCGCGTCGGCCAGCGCGCGGACGTGGTGGTTGACCTTCTGCCGTGGCTCACCGAGCTCCTCGGCGACGGTCGACGCGGACCCGGGTCTCGTGAGCGCGGCGAGGATGCGCGACCGGAACGGATCGAGGGCGGCCCGGGCGGTGTCGACGTCGTCGATCACGGCGATCTCTCCCACGAACCCAGTCTGCGTATTGAAAGTTGTGTTTGTCAATACGTGGTTGTGACGGTGACGATGACGATGGTCACATCCTGCGTGCGGTGTTGGCACGAAACCGGACGGTTGATGCGGTCCGCCACGCGCCCGGCGTGGCCACGCCGAGGAGAACCCGCCATGAAGTCCCTGATCGAGTGGTTGCCGTCCGGCGCCCAGCTGTCCGACGAGGTGTTCCGACGTCGACACGCCGTCGTGCGCACCTTCCTCTGGCTCCACCTGCCGGTGCTCGCGGTGATCGGTGTCGTCAACGGTTTTGCAACCACCCACATCCTCGCCGACCTCGGCGTCGTGGCGTTCCTCGCCACCCTCGCCACGGTCTCCCAGAGCCGTACGGTGCAGACCCTGGCCGCCAGCTTCGGATCACTCGTCGCGGCCGCAGCGCTGATCCACCTGAGTGGCGGGGCGATCGAGGCGCACTTCCAGCTCTTCGTCGTGCTCGTGTTCGTCGCGCTCTACCAGGACTGGCGCGCGCTCGGCGGCACGGTCGTGTTCACGGTCGTCCACCACGCCGGCGTCAGCCTGCTCGACCCCGACGGCGCCTTCAACCACGGTGCCGCGCAGGAGAAGCCGGTCACGTGGGCACTGATCCACGCCGCTTTCGTGGTGGTCGAGGTGATCGGCATCCTCTTCTTCTGGAAGGTGGCCGAAGAGGCACAGAAGGACGCAACCGAGGCGAGCGAGGCCATGGTGCGCCACGCAGAGGAGCTGCGCGAGCAAGAGGCGCGCGAGAACGAGAAGCGGCTGAACGAGGAGGAGGAACTCCGTCGGCAGGAGCACGAGGCACTCGTCGTCGCGTCGGAGCGGGCCGAGCGTGCCGAGCGCATCGCCACGGCACTGCGCTCCGAAGCGGAGGAGGTGCGCCACACCGCGTCGTCGCTCGACGGGGAGGTCAAGTCCGCCGTCGAACGTCTGAGCCGCCTGGGTGCCGGCGTCGATCAGGTCACCGCGAAGGTCGGCGAGGCGAACACCGCGGCGGCCGGCGGTGTGACGTCCGCGAACAACGCTGACGAGATCATGCGGCGTCTGATCGATGCGTCAGGCGAGGTCGACAAGATCGTCGAGGTCATCGCGAGCATCGCCGACCAGACCAACCTCCTCGCGCTGAACGCCACGATCGAAGCGGCGCGAGCCGGTGAAGCCGGCAAGGGATTCGCGGTCGTCGCCAACGAGGTGAAGGAACTCGCCTCGCAGACCGGCTCGGCGACCGGCGACATCGACAGTCGCATCGCCACCATCCGCGAGGCCGCCACCAGCGCGGGCTCGGCACTCGGTCAGATCCGCAGCGTGATCGACGACATCAGCTCCGCACAGGACGAGGTCGTGAGCGGGATGGGTGACCAGTCGGAGATGACCCACGAGGTCACGCGGGCCTTCGACCAGGTGTCGAGCGACGCGGGCAAGATGTCCGACGCCGCGGGCCGGCTGGCCGGCATGGTCGAAGAGGTCCTCGTCGACGCCCGCTGACGGGAGGCCGACGTCACGCCGGTGATCGACTCGCCGACGTCACGCTTGTGATCGACTCGCCGACCACGCGGCTTCGGCGGCGCCGAGGTCGGTCGCCGGCGGGCCGTCGTGGGTGTACTCCATGAGCATCGCCCGCCACGGTCCCGTGGCTTCGAGCTTGCCGAGGATGGCGCTCACACCCCAGATCAAGCGATCGAGGATCACGAAGCTCGGCGGCATGTTGAGCTGTTCGATCACCGGTGCGTGCGGACCCTGCACGTCGAAGATGCGGGCGAGGGTGTCGC
>JBCCTP010000191.1:0-8141 GCA_039198505.1 Actinomycetota bacterium
CCGGTCCAGTGCACGATGTTGCTCCAGCCCTCGATGCACTTGTGCTCCCAGACCATGTCGTGGACCTCGAAGTCGCTCCGGATCGACGACAGCGGGATCGGATCGAGGGTGGCCCCGCCGACGCCCGTCAGTGAGATCTCCCAGGTGGCGGCTTCGTCGGCCTCGACCTGGATGAGCTCTCGGCTGCTGTTCTCGAGCCCGTGTCGGCCGTTGATCCGGATGTCCTCGCGGTCGGAGATCGAGAAGGTCCGTGCCCGCGCTCCATCACGTTCGAGGGCGGTCCACAGGCTCTCGTTCCGGTCGAGGGCGGCGCGCAACACGTCGGGGATCGACTCGTCCTCCGGGCGGTTCTGCACCCAGCGGAACCCGAGGATCCCGGCGGCGCCGAGTGCACCGAACGAGAGGAACGCTCGCCGCGACCTCTTCTTGTAGTCCGCGAGGTCGATGATCTCGCCGGCGTCGGTCTGCTGGCGGAGTCGGATCTCGCGATCGACGAGTTCGGCGGCGCGTTCGTCGAGCTGTTCACGATCGGTCACGGCGTCACCTCCTCGCGCTCGGCATCGGCAGATCGACCGCCGACCGCCACCAACTCGGACACGTCGGGCTCGGGCGAGGCCTCGCGCCGGGTCTGGGTGACGTACCCCGTGATCATCGAGGCGAAGTTCCGCCACCCGGAGCGGGCCACCTGGATGAGATGGATGCCGAAGAAGACGAGCAGTGCGATCGTCATCGAGAAGTGGAGGAACCGGGCGAAGTCGTACCCGCCGAGGATCGTGAGCAGGAACGACAGCTGGACCGGCTTGTAGATCGCGAAACCGGTCAGCACCAGGAGCGTGGAGATGGCGAGCACCGCCGAGTAGGTGAGCTGCTGGGCCGGGTTGTACTTGCCCTGCGGCGGGCGGGTCTTCCGCAGGTGCAGGTCGTGCAGCACGGTCTTGCCGGCGTCGCGCACTCCCTGCAGGTCGGGCACGAGGTACCGCCACCGGCCCTTGCGGAGCAGCCACAGGCCGTAGAGCACGCCGTTGATCACGAAGAACCAACCGAACGTGAGGTGGAAGGCGAGGCCCTTGGCGAGTCGCCGCTCGAGCACCAGTGCCGAGTTCACCGAGTCGGGCCAGAACTCGAACACCTGCCAGTCGGCGATGCCGATGGCGTAGGGGTCGCGCAGGTCGGCCCAGTAGATCCGCATGCCCGACCAGATCATGATCATGAGCACCGGGAAGTTCACCCAGTGCATCCACCGCAGGGCGAGTGGATGCTTCTTCTTGGCGACGACCTCGTCGGGGTCCATCAGGCCGACGTCGTCGGTCGTGACCTCTCCCGGATCGCCGCCGTCGGCCTGGTCGACGGTGGTGCTCACGGCCACCGACGCTAGGTCAGGTCGCTCGACGCGGAGCGTTCATCGCGCCCGCTTCCGTGCCCGTTTCGAAACTGCTGGCCGGCCGTTTCGTCGCGACCCGTGGGCCCGCCGTCAGGAGGGCGCGGTGACGACGACCGTGCCGATCATCCCGACGTCCTCGGTGCCGTGGATCGAGCAGTAGTACGGCACCACGCCGACCGTGTCGAAGAGGAAGCGGTACTCGTCACCCGGGAGGAACACGTCGCGTTCGGCGCCGAACCCCTCGAGCTCACCGACGGGAAGGATGTTGTGTTCGTTGCGCCCGCCGTTGACCCACAGCACCTCGGTGCCCGCCACGATCTCGATCGTCTCGACGCGGAACAGGTTGTCGAGCGCTCGGACCTCGACCGTCTCGCCGTTGGCCGGGAAGCTCTCGCCGGCCGAGTCGAGCTCGACGTCGGGCTCGGCGCGCGTGTCGGGCGGGGCGTCGACCACGTAGGCGTCGCTCGGGTCGGGCGCGCACGCGGGCGCCACGACGGCGAGAGCAGCGATGGCGGCCAGCCCCGAGCGAGTGGCACGGCGGCGAGTGGATCCCGATGCCGTCACGCGTCGCCCATCAGGGCGTCGGCGTACTCGTCACGGAGCGTCTTCTTCGAGAACTTGCCGACGCTGGTCTTCGGTACCTCGTCGATCCACACGACCTTCTTCGGGAGCTGCCACTTGGCGACCTTCCCCTCGAGGAACGACACGATCTCGTCCTCGCTCGGCTCCTCACCGGGTGCCCGAACGACGCACGCAACGGCCGCCTCGCCCCACTTCGGGTGGGTCACCCCGATCACCGCGGCCTCGGCGACCTGCGGGTGGCCCATGATCTCGTTCT
The DNA here is from genome assembly GCA_039198505.1 of Actinomycetota bacterium. Classification (GTDB taxonomy): domain Bacteria; phylum Actinomycetota; class Acidimicrobiia; order Acidimicrobiales; family Ilumatobacteraceae; genus Ilumatobacter_A. The sequence continues at coordinate 2,220 of JBCCTP010000191.1, forward strand.
CGAGTTCGACCGACGAGATCCACTCTCCTCCCGACTTGATGAGGTCCTTGGTGCGGTCGACCAGTCGGATCCGACCCCGCGGGTCGACCGTGGCCACGTCGCCGGTCCGCAGCCAGCCATCGGACGTGAAGCTGTCGCCGGCCCGCTCATCGTCGTAGTAGGAGGCGGCGATCCAGTTGCCCCGGCACTGCAGCTCTCCGCTCGCCTCGCCGTCCCACGGCAGCGGTTCGAGGGTCTCGGGATCGACGACCCTCGCCTCGACGCCGAAGCAGATCCGCCCCACCTGGGTCCGAAGGTCGGCCTTCTCGTCGGCGGACAGCTCGGCCTCCTGGTCGGCGTCGAGGTGGCAGACCGACGCGATGGGGCTCGTCTCGGTCATGCCCCACGCCTGGAGGATCGGCAGGCCGAGCTGTTCGCGGTACGCCTCGCTGAGCGATCGCGGCACCGCCGAGCCGCCGCACGGGATCGATCGGAGCGACGACGTGTCCTTGCCCTTCAGTTCGGGGAGGACGGCCATCCAGATCGTGGGCACCCCGGCCGCGACCGTGACCTTCTCGTCGACGATCAGCGAGGCGATGGCGGGACCCGACAGATCGGGTCCGGGCATCACGAGCGCCGCACCGCTGGCCACGGCCGCGTGGGCGAGTCCCCACGCGTTGGCGTGGAACATCGGGACGACCGGCAGGATCACGTCGGACTCACGCGCCGCGAGGTTGTCGACGGTCATCGCTCCCATCGTGTGGAGGTACGTCGACCGGTGCGAGTACACGACACCTTTCGGGTTGCCGGTGGTGCCGCTCGTGTAACACATGCTCGCCGCCTGGTGTTCGTCGGCGGGAGTGGTCCACTCGACCGGCTGTGCGGCTGCGAGGAGTTCCTCGTAGTCGTGCAGTTCGATCGAGCCGAGCGGGAGGTCGTCGGGCACGGGCGCTCCGTCGTTCATCACCACCAGGTGACGGAGCCGATCGAACGTCGGCAGGAGCGGACCGAGCAGGCCGAGCAGCGAGGAGTCGGCGAAGATCACCTCGTCGTCGGCGTGATTCACGATGTACGTGAGCTGCTCGGGAAAGAGCCGGATGTTGAGCGTGTGCAGCACCCGACCGGTGCACGGTGCGGCGAAGTACAGCTCGAGGTGCCTCGCCGTGTTCCACGCGAAGGTGGCGACCCGCCCGTCGGCGGTGATCCCGAGGTCGTCGAGCACGCCTCCGAGGCGACGCGTCCGCGCGGCCCACTCGCCGTACGTCGTGCGTTCGAGACCCGTCGTGGTGGCGGTCACGATCGTCTTGTGCGGGAAGTAGGTCTCGGCCCGCGTGAAGAGTTGGTCGATCGAGAGTGAAACGTCCTGCATCAGCCCCTGCATGAGCGCCGAACGTAGTCGGACGGCGTGACGGCGCCGATCCCCGCTCGACGGCGTTACCGTCACCAGGGCGTGACGGCGCCGACTCCCTTCGACCCCCCGGCCGACCCGGCGTCCAGCACGGACGGGGCGTCCCTGCCACCGCCGGATCCGTCCACCGCCGTCGCTCCGGCCCGACCCTGGTGGGCGCCGTATACGTTGGCGGCGTTCGTCGGACTCGTCATCTGCACCAACGTGGCCAGTGCCTCGTGGGCGAGGTGGATCAACGACGACCCCGAGCTGGTGCTCATCTTCTCGTCGCGCAACCGCTTCCTCGCGCTCTCGCTCGCCGCCGGCGTCAGTCTCGTCGCGTACGCGATCATCGCCACGTTCCGGATCAGCATCGCGTTCGTGGTCTGCCACATGATCGGGCGTGCCTACTCGAACGACGCGATCGGGTGGTTCAAGAAGTACCTCGGGTTCACCGACGAGGCCGAGCAGCAGTTCGACCGCGCCTTCGAGAAGGCGGAGTGGGCTCTGATCCCGTTCTTCGCCGGGTCCAACATCGTCGCCGCACTGACCGGCGTCCGGAAGACCCCACCAGTCCGCCTCGCCGTCCTCCTCGCGGTCGGAATCGCCGGTCGCCTGGTGCTCTTCTGGTGGCTCGCCCGCACCTTCGAAGACGAGCTGGTGTCCTTCCTCGACTGGGTGGCTCGGTACCAGTGGTGGGTCGTCGGTGCATCGGTCGGCCTCGTGGTCCTGGTCAACCTCCGCAACCTCCGGCGGCGCTGACCTCCTCCCGTCACCTCCGACGGTGCTACACATCGGGCATGGCTGAAGTCACCCTCGGCGGAAACCCCGTCCACACCTCCGGCGAGCTCCCCGCCGTCGGCGCGCCCGCACCCGAGTTCACCGTCGTGGGCTCCGATCTCGGCGAGATCTCCTCGGCCGATCTCGCGGGGAAGAACGTCGTGCTCAACATCTTCCCGTCGGTCGACACCCCGACGTGCGCGACCAGCGTCCGCACGTTCAACGAGAGGGCCGCCGAACTCGACGACACCGTCGTGTTGTGCGTCTCGGCCGACCTGCCGTTCGCTCAGGGTCGCTTCTGCGGCGCCGAGGGCATCGAGAACGTCAAGACCGGGTCGAGTTTCCGCTCCTCGTTCGGATCCGACTACGGGGTCACCCTCACCGACGGCCCGCTCGCCGGTGTGCTCGCCCGTGCCGTCGTCGTCGTCGGCCCCGACGGCGCCGTCAAACACACCGAGCTGGTCGGCGAGATCGCCAACGAGCCCGACTACGACGCCGCACTCGGCGCCGTCTGATCGAGCCCACGCCCGACGTCGTCGAGCGGGTTCGGCGCCTCGCCGAGCGAGGTGCCGCCCCGTGTGATGAGATGACGTCGTGACAACGGGCGGTCCCGATCCCCTCGCTCCGTTCGATCGTCCGCCCGGCACCTCGCCCTGGGCTCCCGGAGGGGCGCCGGAGCAGGGGTTCGAACTGAAGGCCGAGACGCAGCCACCGGTTCCCGTCGACGCCGATTCGAGTCCGATCGTCTTCGACTCACCCGCCGACGCCCTCGGCGAGCCTCACGACGGCAGAGTCGATCGCGACGATGCGCCCACGCCGGGCGCCCGGCGGCGCGGGCTCGTCATCGGGGGCGCGGTGGTCGCGGCACTCGCCGTGGCCGTGGGCGTGTCGTTGGTCATCCCGGACACCGACCTCGCCGGTGCGATCACGGCAACTCAGGCCGACGAAGACACGGTGATCGACACGTCCGACCCGCAAGTCGGCCCGGCGTCCGACCCGGACGACACCGACGACACCGACGACACCGACGGCGAGATCCTGCCGGGTCTCACGGAGGACGACGACATCGACCCGAACGACCCCGACGGAGATGGCATCCCGCTCCGGGTCGACGTCCCCGAACCACTCGCATCGCTGTCGTCGCCCACCGAGATCGTGGCGCTCACGTCCGACGGTCTCCACGTGACCGTCTCGCTCCCGTCCGGAGGGGTGCGCGTGGCGGCTCACGAGATCAGCGAGTCTGCGATCCCCGACGTCTTCTTCAACTCGTCGCTGTTGACCACACCCTCGTTCAGCATCTTCAACGACGCGGGCGACCTCGTCGTGGTCGACCGACTCGGCACGGCGAACGAGGTCGCGCGGCCCGAGCCGTCCCCTGACCTCCCGGCCATCGACCAACGACGGTTCCCGTTCGGTTGGGCACGCACCTCCGACGGGACCGAGGTCGCGGTCCTCGCCGCGAGCGACGGCACCGGCCTGCAGGCGGAGTTCTTCACCGCGACCGGCGACGGGGTCGTCACTCCGCTCGGCTTCGAGCTGAACCGCAACGTGTTCCAACCGGTGCCGGCGGTCTTCGACGACGGCGCGATCGTGGTCGAGAACGGCGGCCTCATCGTGCGTCGCGCAACGGTCGAGGCCGCAGGCGACGCGATCGCGAGCGGCGACCTCCTCGCCGGTGGGACGGCGGGATCGATCGTTCGCCGATGCGATGCCCCCGACACGTGTGTCGTCGAACTGATCGACGACACCGGGCACTCGCTCGGGACGGTCGCTCCGAGCGCCACCGAGGCACTCCGCAACCAGTTCTTCGGTGGGGCGGTGTTGTCGCCATCCGGCGAGCACGTGCTCGTGCGTGGACCGACCGGTGACCTGCCGCCGAACCAGTCCTGGGTTCTGGCGGTTCGTCTCGCCGACGGTGAGTCCACACCGATTGTCGGACTGAGCGACGTCTTCTCCGGCGAGTTCCCGTCGTGGCTCGCCGACGGATCGATGGTGGTCGGGCGTCCCCAGAGCGGCGGCGGGACGGATCCGTTCCCGGACGAGCCCGGGATCCAGGTCGTGCCCCTCGATCCCGAGATCGAACCGTTCCGATTCGCCGACGAGATCGGAACCGTCCTGTCGGTCGCCACCCGCTTTCCCGACGCGGAGCTCCCCGTCCCCGCACCGATCACGACGTCGGCGCTCGAGGGCGTGCCGCTCGCAGCCATCGGACTGCCGCCCGTGATCGTCGCCGACACGAGAGGCCGGATCAGCCGAATCGACTTCTCGACGGGGCAAGTCACCTCCTGGCGGGCGAGTCTCGGGCCCGGGTGGGCCGGCGTCGGGGGAGCACAGGTGATTCCGCGAGACCGCAGTGCGGATGCCGGCGGCGGACCTGACCTCGTGGGTGGAGACTCCGACGATCTCCCCGCCGAGATCCCGTCCGAGGTGGTCGTGATCAATCGGCGGGGCGACGAGGCGGTCACCGTGGTCGGCGACGAGATCGCCGCAGCGCCGGACTGGCCCAGCGGCGAGCGGTACCCGTTCAACCTGAAGCTGATCTGGGCACCCGTGCCCGGCGATCCGGCCACCTATCAGCTCGTCGACCACCAGTCGGTCACGCGGAGCGACATCCGCGTTCCCGTCGCCGACGTGATCGGTTCCGACGGCGGCGGTGGACTGGTGCACGAGTTCGCGGGCGACGTGTGGGTGAGCGATTTCGACTCCACGACCCGCCTCACGTCCGGAGAGGTGTGGGCGATGAACGACACGGCTGCCCTCGTGTGGGAGTGCGACGACGACCTCGTCTGCGACCGGCGCATCGTCGACCGGTCGACGAGCGAGCGTCGCGCCACGAGCGGTCCCCTCGGACCGTTCGCGGTCGGAGCGACGCCGGGTCGAGACGTCACGCTCACCGGCACACTGTCCCCCGATCGCCGCTGGGCGCTCGTCGAGCTGAGCGACGCCCCCGGTGCCGCCGCTGCGGACGCACCCTGGGGCTTCGTCGAGCTCGAGACCGGAACGGTCGTCGCAACCGACGCCCCCGATCCGCGCCAGCCGGTGATCTGGTCCGATGACGGCGACGTCGCCGCGTTCGTGTCGCAACGGCAGCTGCGCCTGTTCGACGCTGCCGCATTCACGGTCGTCGGCGAGGACGGCGGTCTGGGTGGCTTCGACGGACTGGCGGCCCTGGGACCCGGTCTGTCATGACGGACCGCAGCGATGGTCCCGATCCGTGGCGGCCGCTCGTCGGCGAGCCGACCGAGGAGGACTTCGAGAACGCCTACGACGGTGATGCCGAACTCGACGCGACCATTCGGGCGCGACGGCGTCGGCGCCGCATCGCCGTCATCACCGCGGGCGGCGCCCTCACGTTCGCGATCGGAGGATCGCTGGTCCTGCCCGAAGGCGATGCCGACGCCCCCGTCGACTCACCGGCCGCGACGCTGGCCTCCGCCGACCGGCAGCCGTCGGATGACGACGGAGACCCGGCCGACCAGGACCCGGACGGCGGCGCCGGCGCTCCGCTCCCGATCGCGACCACGATCGACCTGCCCCCCGCCCTCGCCGACACGGCGGAGCCGTTCGAGATCGTGGCGGTCACACCGTCGGAGTTGCACCGCATCTCCGTGCCGAGCGGCGAGGTGACGACACGGTCGCTCGTCGACGACGAGCGGTTCCGGACGGGCAGCTTCTCGGTCGCCGCGTCGCCCCCGGTGGCGGCAGTCCGAGTCGCCGACGATTCGATCGCATTGGTTCTGAACTCCGACGCTCCGATCATCGACTGGCCGGCCGAC
>JBCCTP010000192.1:0-8129 GCA_039198505.1 Actinomycetota bacterium
CCGGAACAGGAGGCTGTAACCGATCTGGCCGGCGGCCCCGGTGACGGCAACACGAACAGGGGAGATCGTCATGCGAGCGAGGCTAGGTCATCGCGATTCCCCACCCAATCCGGACGGACGTCGGGAGCGAGCGGGCTGCTCGGGACCTGGGCGAAAGCGGACACTGTCCGGATCTGGCCCGGGCGAAAGCGGACACTGTTCCCTCGAGTCCTGGGCTCGACGGAACAACTCGATGTCAGGCGGCGAGGGAAGCGCGAGCGACAAGCCGCACGCGATCCGAGACCGAAGCGCAGCGGCGGCCGAGGTGAGCCACCAGGCGGCGAGGGAAGCGCGAGCGACGAGCCGCACGCGATCCGAGACCGAAGCGAAGCGGCGGTCGAGGTGAGCACCAGGTCAAAACGCGATGATCCGGCGGAGGACGTCGACGTAGTAGTCCTGGCCTCGCTGGTTGAGGTGGATCGCGTCGGAGTAGAAGCAGTCGTCGGGGCAGCGCGGTCCGATCTGCTCCCAGTCGACCACCGTGACGTTGCGACGCGTTCCGGCGAGTTCTCGCAGCTTCTCGTTGTTGCCGGCGATCCATCCTCGATCGGCCCGACCGGTGACGAACACGACGATCGGCACGTCCCACAGCAACTCGATCATCCGATCGAGCGACGCCTGCGGGAACGACCCGTTGGTACCCAGGTGCACGATGACGACCGAGCCGAGCGCACCGCTCTGGCGGATGATCTCGAGGTCGGGCAGGAACGCGGTGAACTGGCGGCTGACCACCGCGTCGACGACGACGCCGCGCTCGGCGAGCTCGTCGGCCGCCCCGAGCATGACCGAGTCGCCGAGGGCGATGATCGTGGGTGCCCCCTCGTTGAGCGGGGCCGGGATCACCATCGGCCCCTCGATCGCGTCGAGGTCGGTGACGAGACCGAGCGAACGGGCGTCGACGGCGTCGCCCGGGTCGGGCAGCGTCTCGACCGGCGGCGGAACCGTGCTGGCCGGGACCACCGGTGTGGTCGCGACGGGCGCGTCATCACCGGTGGCGCCGGTGTCGGCCTCGGCCGCGTCGACCGGCGGGTCGCCGGGCTGGTCGGAGTCGACCGGGGTCAGCAGGTCGCCCGGCGCCGCCCCCTCGCCGTCGAGATCGGGGACCGCGTCGTCGACGTCGCCTGACCCGGCGTCGCCCGACTCACCAGTGCCGTTCGTCGACGCTCCGACGGAATCGGCACGGCTGGCATCGGCGGGGTCGCCGATCGGGATGGTCACCCGCGCGCTCGGCACTCCCCCCGCTCCGCCTCCGGCCAGATCGACCGTGGCCGACTCGGCCTCGTCGAACGACTCGACGATCTCGTTCTGTCGGACGTCGGCGGTCACGAGCGCCGCCCCGGCGAACACGGTGATCCCCAGGAACGCCGCACCACCCGCCACGATCGTGCGTCGCCTCACCGGGTTGCGTCGCGACCGGAATTCGTCGCGGAGACGGGACAGACCGCCCTGACGGATCGGCACCTCGACGAGGCGGTACGAGAGCTCGGTGACGATCGCCGTGAGGACCATGGCGAACAGGAACTCGTGGACCGCCAGCTTGTTGCCCGCCAGACCGCGGATCGCCTGGTAGATCGGCCAGTGGTACAGGTACAGCCCGTACGAGCGCGTGCCGATCCACAGCAGCACCGGACGGCTGAGTGCCCGGTCGACACGGGCCCGGGGGTGCGTCACGGCGGCGATGATCACGATGGTCAGCGCCGAGCACACGAAGAGACCGCCGCGGAACAGGCGACCGTCGGCCGCTCCATCGGGACCGACGAGGTGGATGTTCCACACCATCCACGCGAATCCGATCAGCGCCACGATCGCGAACACGTCGAACAGGCGACCTCGGCGTCCGAGCGGACCGCGGTCGATGGCGAACGGCCGCCACACCATGGCGAACGCCGCGCCGAGCAGGATCCCGGACGCCCGCGAGAAGGTGCCGATGTAGAGGAAGTCGAGCTTGGAGATCGGCCGATCGCCGATCCACCAGTACGCCTCGGGCGTCTGCTCGGGCTCGCCGATGACACCCGGGTGGTAGAGCATCGCCGTGACGATGGCGATGCCGACGGCGGCGATGAAGAGCCAGCGGCTCACGTCGGCGATGCGACGGGTTCCGCGCCGTCCGAGCAGCAGGACCATCACGAGCGGCCAGACGACGTAGAACTGCTCTTCGACCGCGAGCGACCACAGGTGGCGGAGCGGCGCGAAGTCGAACGCTGCGGTGTACCCCAGGCCGACCCAGAGCTGGTACCAGTTCGACACGTAGGTGAGGCCGGCGATGACGTCGCCGCGGAGCGCTCCGACCGCGTCGGGTTCGAAGAGGACGGTGTAGATCGTGACGAGCGCGAGCAGCACGAACACCGCGGGCAGCAGGCGTCGGGCTCGTCGACGCCAGAAGTCGACGAGCGACACCTTGTAGGTGCGCTCCCGCTCGGCGATGATCAGCAGCGTGATCAGGTAGCCCGAGATGACGAAGAACATCTCGACCCCGAGGAACCCACCGGGGAGCCACGACGGGTTGGCGTGGTAGATCATCACGGCCACCACGGCGATGGCACGCATCCCGTCGAGCCCCGGCATGTACGGGACCCGGCTGATGTTGTCGCGGTCGCCGAGACCCGGTGCCGATGCGCCGGCGGACGGAGCGGCCGACTGCTCGGCGGGCGCGACGGTGGACGACATGGGGCCACCAGTATCGCCCCCGGTCGGGCTCACCGGACGGCACCACCTGGGGTCGAATCGGCGGGCTACGAGGCGGGCTCGAGCAGTGACTCGGGGACGTCGAGACCGAGGAGTCCGGCGAGCAGACGGGAGTAGTAGCGGGCGCCGGTGCTCTTGAGGTGGATGCCGTCGTTGTAGATGCAGTCACCGGAGCAGTCGCCGGCGAGCCCGCTCCAGTACAGGAGCTGCGCGTTGGGGTTGGCCGCCGCTGCGGCTGCCAGTGCGGCGTTGTTCCCCGCCTCCCAGTTGCGGTCGACGTCGTTCTCGACGAGGACGACGTTCGGGACCGGCTGCAGCGCCGCCATCATCTGGTCGAGTTCAGCGGTGTCGATCGGGCCGTTGGTGCCGAGGTGGACGACGACGTAGTCGCCGAGTCGCTCATCGGAGGCGAGCTGGGTCACGACGTCGAGACCGTTCCCGAAGGAACGGCTCTCGGCCGCGTTGACGGCGAACCCCAACTCCTGGAGCTCTTCGGCGGCGCCGAGCATGACGGAGTCTCCGACGGCGAGCCGCTGGACCGGCGGGAGCGCCGCCGTGGTCGGCGGAGCGGTCGTGGCCGTCGGTTCGGACGCGTCGTCAGCCGCAGGATCGTCGACGCCCGCGACACCGTCGGGTGCCTCACCGTCGGGATCGGCGGCGGCGTCGTCGGTTCCGGGGCCGGTCACGCCGTCGGAGGCGCCGTCGTCCACGGTCGCCGCGTCGTCGACGGGACCGCTCGACTCGAGGTCGGTCGCATCGTCGCCCGGGGTCGAGCAGTCTTCCACCAGCACATCGCACACGTTGTCCTGGTTCGACGCGAGTTCTTCGGCGACCTCGTTCTGACGTAGCTCGGCGGTGGCGAGGCTGGCGCCGGCGAACACGGTCAACGCCACCCCGACGACCGCACCTCCCACCAGCGCGGGACGCCCGCCGGGGAAGCCGACCGGAGCGTCGAGATCGGCACCCGACCCGCCGGCGACACCGATGCCACCCGAGCGCCGGGACCGTCGGAACGGGTTCCGCCAGGTTCCACGCCGGATCGGCGTCTCGACCCACCGGTACGACGCCTCGGTGATGACGCACGTGACGACCATGGCGAGCACGAACTCGTGGAACGCCAGCTTGTTCGCCGCGATGTTGCGGATGATCTGGTAGATCGGCCAGTGGTAGAGGTACAACCCGTACGACCGGGTGCCGATCCACAGCAGCACCGGGTTGGAGAGTGCGGGCGCCAACACGGTGCCCCGGTGCGTCACGGCTGCCACCAACGCGAGCGAGGCGAGGCCCGTCACGAACAGGCCGCCGTTGAAGAGGAAGTCGTGCACACCGACGGAGGGATCGAACGTGACGACCACGGCCATGATGCCGAGCACGGCGATCCCGACGCCACCGAGCACGTCGAACAGCCGACCCTTCGACGCGAGTGGTCCGCGCATGATGGCGTTCGGTCGCCAGACCATGGCGAACGCCGCCCCGAGCAGCAGACCACCCGCCCGGGTGAACGTCGACAGGTAGAGGAAGTCGGGCTTCGAGATGGGGCGGTCGCCGATGAACCAGTACGCCTCGGGGGTGAGCTCGGGCGTCTGCTGCGGGCCCGAGTAGTCGACCAGCGCGATGAGGACGTTGATCGCGACGGCGGCGAGGAACAGCCAGATCGCGAGGCGAGCGATCTTGCGCGACCCTGCCTTGACGAACACCAGCATCGCGAGCGGCCACAGGAGGTAGAACTGCTCCTCGACCGCGAGCGACCAGAGGTGGCGTAACGGCGCGAAGTCGCTCCCGGCGCTGTAGCCGGCACCGATCCAAATCTGGTACCAGTTCGAGCTGTAGAGCACGCCGGCGATCACGTCGCCACGCAGCTGGCCCAGGGCGTCACGCTCGAACAGGGCGACCCACACCGTGAGCAGCAGCATCATGAGGAAGACGGCGGGCAACAGGCGTTTCGCCCGACGGATCCAGAAGTCGCGGAGATCGAAGCCACCGGTGCGCTCGTGCTCGGCGATGATCAGCAGCGTGATGAGGTAGCCCGAGATCACGAAAAACACCTCGACGCCGAGGTACCCGCCGGCCAACCAGTCGCTGTTGGCGTGGTACACCATCACCGCGACGACGGCGAGCGCGCGGATCCCGTCGAGGCCCGGCAGGTAGGGAACCTGGCTGAGCTGCGGACGGTCGAAGCGGTCACCACCACGGATCGACGGGCGCGCCGCTCGGGCCACGTCGACGGGTCCGCTCATGGACACCAGTATCGCCGCCGACGGCGGGTCTGATGCGACACGCTGCGCCGAGATCTCACGATTCGACGTGCAGCCCGAGCTGCTCGCAGATCGCTTTGGCGGTCTCCGAGCGGTTGAGGGTGTAGAGGTGCAACCCGGGCGCTCCCGCCTCGAGCAGCTGGGCTCCCACCTCGGCTGCGACGTCTCGCCCGATCCTGCGCACCTCGTCGACGTCGACGGCCTCCTCGAGTCGTCGGCCGAGCCAGTCGGGCACCTCCGTGCCGTTCATCCCCGCCATCCTCCGGAGCGCAGGGACACTGGCGACCGGCATCACCCCGGGGACGATCGGCTTCTCGACGCCCAGGTCGGACAGTTCGTCGACGAGCCGGCGGTAATGGTCGACGTCGAAGAAGAACTGCGTGATCGCGAAGTCGGCGCGCTCGAGTTTGGCGGCGAGGTGACGGCGGTCGGACGCCCGGTCGGGGCTGCGCGGGTGGACCTCGGGGTGGGCGGCGACGCCGATCGAGAAGGCTCCCGACGATGCGACGTCGTCGATGAGGTCGACGGCGTACCGGTAGTCACTCGACGCCGTCGATCCGTCGGCCGGCGGGTCGCCACCGAGGGCGAGGAGGTTGGTGATCCCGAGCCGGCGGTACTCGACGATGAGCCGGGCGACGTCGTTGCGGGTGTGGCCCTGACAGGTGAGGTGCGGCATCGCCACGAGGTCGGTGTGGCGCCGGATCCACGACACGACCTCACCGGTCCGGTGGCGGTCGGAGCCTCCAGCTCCGTACGTGACCGACACGAAGTCGGGCTGCAGCGCCATGAGCTCGCCGACGGCGCGACCGAGCTCGAGACGCCCGGCGTCGCTCTTCGGCGGGAAGAACTCGAACGACACCGAGGGCGGGCCGCCGCTCAGGCGCTCGCCGATCCGTCCCATCCCGTCACCCTACGGAGGCCGTCGGCCGGCGCGACCGGACGTTCAGTGACGGAAGTGACGCTGGCCGGTGAAGACCATCACGATGCCGTGTTCGTCGGCCGCTGCGACGACCTCGTCGTCGCGGACCGATCCCCCCGGCTGGATCACACACGACACCCCGGCCGCTGCGGCGGCGTCGAGTCCGTCGCGGAACGGGAAGAACGCATCGCTGGCGCAGGCGCCGCCGGTCGCTCGACCGTCGGCACGCTCGGCGGCGATCCGCGCCGAGTCGAGGCGGTTCTGCTGGCCGGCGCCGATGCCGAACGCCTGGCCGTCCTTGGCGTACACGATCGCATTGCTCGACACGGCCGCGCACACGAGCCAGGCGAACTCCATGTCGGACCACTGTTCGGCGGTCGGCTGGGCGGCGGAGACGACCCGCCAGTCGTCGGTCCGACCATCGACCGGATCGGGCTGCTGGACCAGCCATCCGCCGTCGACCGGCCGGACGTCGTGCATCAGCGGTGACGGAGCGTTGGCGCTCATCACGCGGAGGTTCTTCTTGGCCGTGAGGATCTCGAGCGCGTCGGGCTCGAAGTCGGGTGCCACGACGACCTCGGTGAAGACCGACGAGAGCGGTTCGGCCATCGCGGCCGTGACCGTGCGATTGGCGGCGACGATGCCACCGAACGCGCTGACCGGGTCGCAGGCATTGGCGGCCACGTAGGCCGAGCCGATGTCGTCACCGATCGCGACGCCGCACGGGTTGGCGTGCTTGACCACGACCACGGCCGGGTCGGCGAACCGGTGGACGAGCCGCCACGCCGCCTCGGTGTCGAACACGTTGAGGTAGCTCAGGGCCTTGCCACCGTGCTGGGTCATCGAGTCCCACCAGCTCGACGCGCCGACCTGTCGATAGCGGGCGCCCTCCTGGTGTGGGTTCTCGCCGTAGCGGAGCGGCTGCGCGAGCTCGAGCGCGAGGTGGATCGACTCGGGAAGCGCTGACGAGGCATCGTCGGCGCCGTCGGCTGCACCGTCGCTCGCATCCGGGTCGGGTTCGGGTGCCGTCTCGTCGAACCACGTGACGATCGCGGCGTCGTAGGCGGCGGTGTGGGCGAACGCCGAGCGAGCGAGCTGGCGGCGCGTCGCCGCTCCGAGCGAGCCGTCGGCCCGGAGTTCGTCGACGACGGTCGAGTAGTCGGACGGGTCGACGACCACCCCGACGAACGCGTGGTTCTTGGCGGCGGCGCGCACCATGGCCGGCCCGCCGATGTCGATCAGCTCGATCCCCGGCTGCGACGAGAACGGGTACAGATTGGCGACGACGAGATCGATCTGCTGGATCCCGTACTCGTCCATGTCGGCGAGGTGTTCGGCGTCGGTCGGATCGGCGAGGATCCCGCCGTGCACCTGCGGGAGCAGGGTGACGACGCGATGACCGAGGATCGCGGGGACGCCGGTCCACTCGACGACGTCGGTCACCTCGACTCCGGCGTCCGCGATCGCGCGAGCGGTGCCACCCGACGACACCAGCGACCATCCGAGGTCGGCGAGGGATCGAGCGAGGTCGGCGACGCCGGTCTTGTCGTACACGGAGAGCAGAGCGGTGGGCACGAGGCGACCGTAGTCAGATCACTGCCCGTGGTCGCGCCGCACGGAAGTCGGCGACGCGCGACCGGAATTCGTCTACCGTGCGGTCGGCGTCACACCGACGTGGCGGCGAGAGGGGGTCCGTATGGACATCAGCAAGTTCAAGACGTCCGACTGGTTGATCATCGGGGGAGCCGTCGGTTTCTTCATCTTCGGGTTCCTCGACTGGATCACGGTCGACGGCGGGTTCGCCTCGGTCTCGGGCGGGAACGTGTTCGACTTCTTCTTCACGGGGACGGTCCCGTGGCTGCTCGTGATGGCGAGTGCCGCCATCACGGTGCTGCTGGCGACAGGCACGTTGAAGGCCGATCAGGCTCCGTGGCCGCTGATCCTGCTGGCGGCCACCGGCCTCGCCGGTGTGCTGCTCGTCCTCCGGCTGATCTTCAATCCCATCGACGACGGTGGGATCGACCTCGACGTCGGACGGGGCGTCGGCATGATCCTCTCGGTCATCGCCGGCCTGGTCGCCGCGGCCGGTGGCGCGATGAAGTTCACCGAGTCCGGCGGTGACTTCAACGACCTCACCGACCTCGACAAGGTCCGGGCCCAGTTCGGCGGATCCGATGCGGCCGCACCCGGTGCGCCCATGACGCCGCCACCCCCTCCGCCACCCGCCGGCC
>JBCCTP010000193.1:0-8068 GCA_039198505.1 Actinomycetota bacterium
CGACCTCGACCGCCCGCAGCTCGTCGTGTGCTCGGTCGACGACGATCGCCAGGCCGCGCTCGACGGCGCCCGCATGCTCGTCACCCAGTACCTCGGCCAACAGCCGCACATCATGAAGGCGAGCGGCGTGCCCGAGTCACTGCTCGACGACGTGCAGAAGATCCTCGGCTGGCCCGCCACCCACGAGCAGGTGGTCGAGGCGTCGAAGCTCGTGCCCGACGACATCGTGCAGATGATCTGCGCGGCGGGCTCACCCGACGAGGTGCGCGAGAAGGTGGCGGAGTACGAGGCGACCGGGTGCACGTGTCCGATCCTCTACCCGCTCGGCGACGTCCGGCTGATGATCGACACGTTCGCCGCCTGAGCGGCACCGCACAGAGGCAACGGGCGGCGGTCGGCCCGCCTCGACGGCGTCGAGCTCGACTACGTCCACCAGGAACGCCGGGCGAAGGACGTGCCGATCTACATCGGTGCCACCGGGATGCAGATGATGGAACTCACCGGCGAAATCGCCGACGGGGTCGTCCTCAACTACCTCGTGTCGCCGGACTACAACCGGCAGGCGATGGAGCGTCTCCAGGCCGGCGCCGAGAAGGTCGGTCGCAATGCCGACGACCTCGACCGCCCGCAGCTCGTCGTGTGCTCGGTCGACGACGATCGCCAGGCAGCGCTCGACGGCGCCCGCATGCTCGTGACGCAGTACCTCGGTCAGCAGCCGCACATCATGAAGGCGAGCGGCGTCCCCGCGTCGCTGCTCGACGACGTGCAGAAGATCCTCGGCTGGCCCGCCACGCACGAGCAGGTGGTCGAGGCGTCGAAGCTCGTCCCCGACGACATCGTGCAGATGATCTGCGCGGCGGGATCACCCGACGAGGTGCGCGAGAAGGTGGCCGAGTACGAGGCGACCGGCTGCACGTGTCCGATCCTCTATCCCCTCGGCGACGTGCGGTTGATGATCGACACGTTCGCCGCCTGACATCCGTGTCGGGCGTCGCCCTCCACCCTGATGTCGCTGTCCTGGCTCCGCTCCTCGGAACGTGGTCCGGGACCGGGAGCGGCGAGTATCCGACGATCGAGCCGTTCGAGTACGCCGAGACGGTCACCTTCGGCCACGTCGGCAAGCCGTTCCTCGCCTACCAGCAACGCACGCACCACAGCGGGCCCGGCGAGTCCGACGGGCGACCGCTCCACGCCGAGTCGGGGTACTGGCGGGTGCCGAGTGAGGGCCTCGGCGAGATCGTGCTCGCCCACCCGACCGGCATCGTCGAGGTGCTCGAAGGATTCGCCGCGCCGAACCTCACGTCGCACGACGCCGACGCGGGGGACTCCGCGGCGACGTTGATCATCGACGTCCGTTCCACCACGGTCACCGGGTCGGCGTCGGCGAAGGAGGTCACCGCGACCGAGCGCACGTTCGAGGTGACCGGCGATGTCCTCCGCTACACGGTCCGGATGGCCGCGGTCGGCCAACCGCTCCAGCACCATCTGAGCGCCACCCTCCACCGCACCCCTTGATGTGCCGGGCGATCGGCGGGGCGCCTGGTCCGCGCCCCGCTCAGGCGAAGTTCGCGGCGATGCGCTGCTGGAGGTAGTCGTTCGCCGTGATGGGGGCGAAGGCGCCGCTCGGTGACTCGATCAATGCGTCGCGGTCGGCCTGCGCGAAGTAGCCGATCGAGAAGCGGGCGCCGAGGTCCTCGCCGGCCGAGGGGCTGCGCACCCGGTGCAGGGTCGACGGGAGCCGGTCATCGCTCCACCGCATCAGCATGTCGCCGATGTTGCACGTGATCGTGCCGGCGACGGGCTCGACGCTGGTCCAGGCGAGTTCGTCCGATCGGCTCCGGGCATCGGCGCCGGGGCAGACCTGGAGTCCGCGCTGCCCCGGCCGCTGGTGGAGCAGCGTGAGGCAGTCGTAGTCGGTGTGCGCGCCGGCGCGCCACAGATCGGGACTCAGGTCGTCGGGCGACAACGGGAAGTAGTGGAGCAACCGAAGGGTCGACTGGTACTCGGGTGACGACGGATCGTGGCGATCGGCGAAGAAGTCGTCGTCGAAGCCGAGCCGGCGGGCGAACGACGACAGCACCCGCATCGCCACCGCGTGGTTCGCCGCCTCGAACGCCTCCATCGTCGAACGGAAGCCGGCGAGGTCGTCGTCGGTGGGCCAGAGGTCGAGGTCCTCCATCCGGGAGATCGTGATCTGGAACGACTCCTTCTGGTCGAGTGTTCCGGTCGATGGCCGCTTCTGGGTCTGGAACTCCCATCCGCTGTTGGTGCGCGACGGCATCGTCCACCGCGCCTTCACGTCGTTCGGCAACGCGAAGAACCGCTCGGACATGGCGAACGCAGCGTCGATCTGCTCGTCGGGAATCCCGTGGCCCACGATCTGGAAGAAGCCGCTCTCGGCGGCAGCAACCCACAGCGCGCCATCGATCTCCTCACGCGTGGCGTTCGCGTCGGAGATGTCGATGATCCGGATCTCGCGCTCGACCTCCGTTCCGGCGCCACCGAACGTTCGCTCGAGTGCGAGTTCGCGCTCGGCCGAACCGTCGGCGTCGGAGTCGCGACCATCGAGCATCGGCTCGAAGGTAGTGACCGAGTGTGTCGGGCACGTGAACCGATCGCTGCGGTTCCGGGCGTGGTCGCCGCCAGACTGAGCGGTGTGACGATCACGATCCTCGACGGCGGGATGGGCAAGGAGCTGCGTCGGATCGGCGCGCCGTTCCGACAGCCCGAATGGTCGTCACTGGCGTTGATCGAAGCGCCCGACCGCGTCGTCGAGGCGCACCGCAACTTCATCGACGCCGGGGCCGATGTCATCGTCACGAACAACTACGCCGTCGTTCCGTTCCATCACGATGACGAGTTCTTCGAACGCGAGGGCTCCCGCCTCGTCGAGTTGTCCGGGGTCCTCGCACGCCGAGCGGTCGACGAGTCGGATCGACCCGACGTGCGCGTCGCCGGGTCGATGCCGCCGCTGTTCGGTTCGTACCGGCCCGACCTCGTCGATCCGGCGCGTTCCGGTCCGCTCTATCGGCGGATCGCCGAGGCGCTGTCCGATCACGTCGATCTCTGGGTGGCCGAGACCCTGTGCACCGTGGCCGAGATCCACTCGATCGTCGACGCGATCGATCACGCCGAAGGCGACCGTCACGTCCGACGGCCGATCTGGATCTCGATCACGGTCCCCGACGACACCGAGGCCGACGGAATCGTGCGTCTCGCGTCCGGCGAGACGATCGACGAGGTGATCGCCGCGATCGACGACCGGCGTGAGTCGTCGCCCATCGAGGCGGTGCTCGTGAACTGTGCGTCGGCCGAACGGACGGGTCCGGCCCTCGCGGCGATCCGTGCCGCCGTCGATCGACACGGGCTCGACCTGGCACTCGGCGGCTACGCGAACGCGTTCCCCGACGAGCGGAGCGGTGAGTACTCGGCCAACGAGGTGATCTTCGAGCGGCGGGCCGATCTCACCGCCGAGACGTACGCCGACCTCGTGGCCGGATGGATCGACGACTCGGGCGCCACGCTGGTCGGCGGCTGCTGCGACATGTACCCCGAGCACATCGCCGCCCTGGCCGATCGGTTCAGCCCTCGGGAGAGTCGGGGCGCAGCGACAGATTCGTCGTCTGACCCACGCTGACCCCCTGGGCCTCGAGAGCGTCGACCAACTCCCCCAACAGCAGGCCCCGGTACCAGGGCTCCTGGGTGCGGTCGATGATCCACGCGTAGGCGTTGAAGAACATCGCCTCGCCGCCGACGTGGTCGAACGCCACGAACGCTCGCTTGCCCGGGCAGTTCCAGGTGATCCGGCCCATGACCTGGGTCATGATGTCGTGGGCGACGGCGCGGTCGGTCGCCCGGTCGAGCGGCACCTGGACCATGATGCGCCAGCCGCCGAGTCGGCTGTGGTTGAGTACCTGGCCGTCCTGGAACGACGAGTTCGGCACCCACGCCTTCGATCCGTCGGGCAACTCGATCTCGGTGCGCAGCATCGTGCGGTACACGACGATCCCGCTGAGGTCGCCGACCGTGACGGCCTCGCCGAGCCGGTAGACGTCGTCGATGCGGATCATGGCGCCGGCCACGAGGTTCTGGCCGACCGACGTGAAGACGACGGCACCGGTGAACCCGACCGTCGCCAGGATCGCCGCCATGCTCGACACGTCGACACCGACGAGTGCGATCGCGGCGATCGACGCGGCGACCATGACGATCTTCGGGATGACGAAGAGCAGCTGCTCGCGGAGACGATCGTCGTCGACGCGTTGCACGAAGCGCCGCACGAGGAACCGCACGACGAACACCGCGACCACGAGACCGAGGAGCCGACCACCGGTCCGGAGCGCGGACACGGTCGCCTCGTCGAGATCGACGCCGACCAGGTCGGAGAACCACTCGGGGCCACCGCCGTCGGAGCTCGAGTCCGCACCGGCGGAACCGACGAGTGCATCGGAGAGAACGTCAGGGAGGAGGGGTCCGCCGATCGGCACACGAAGTACGTCGTGGACGAGCGGGAGATGCACTGGGAGATGCATGGAGTCGCTTCCTGGTCGACGCCCGCCGACCCGGTGCCCCGAGGGGACGAGCACCGGTGGAAACCACGGTGGGTGATGCCCATGTCGTTTCCATGACGGGACTGTAACGCATTCGTCATATCTTGTCGACATCGGCGCTGACATCTTTCGAATGCCCAGCTCAGAGTGGGTGAGAATGATCGTCATGATCCGTCACACCGTCATGTTCCGCTGGTCCGACACGATCGCCGACGACCACGTCGCGTGCATGGCCGCCGACCTCGATGCCTTCGTGGCGACGCTCAGCGGTGTCGTCGCCTACCGACACGGACCCGACGCCGGACTCAACGACGCGAACTGGGACTACGCGATCACCGGGGACTTCGAATCGGTCGACGCGTTCGTCACCTACCGCGACCACCCCGACCACCGGTCGTTCATCGCCACGTGGATCGCCGACGCCACCACCGAACGCGCCGCGGTCCAGTACGAGATCTGAGCCGTCCCGTCAGGTGAAATGACGGAGCTCGCGTCCGGCGAGGAACGCCTGCCGCTCGGCTTCACACTCCGCTCGCACGAAACAGTCCGGCAGGTGGTCGTTCACGAGTCCCTCCGACTGCATGAACGCGTAGGCGGTCGTCGGGCCGAAGAATCGCCACCCGCGTCGCTTCAACTCCTTCGCCAGAGCCACCGAGCGCGGCGTGTTCGCCTGGAGCACCGCACGGCCATCGGCATCGACGTCCATCTCGGAGTCGGCGACCGCCCAGCTCCAGATCCAGTCGGTGAGGGATCCCTCGGCCTCGACGAGTTCGATCGCCCGGCGTGCGTTGTTGATCGTCGCCTCGATCTTGCCGCGGTGGCGGATGATGCCGGCGTCGGCGAGAAGGCGGTCGACATCGGGCTCGCCGTAGGCGGCGACGGTCTCGAGGTCGAAGTCGGCGAAGGCGCGGCGGAAGTTCTCCCGCTTCCGGAGGATCGTCAGCCAGCTGAGACCCGACTGGAACCCCTCGAGGCAGATCTTCTCGAAGAGGCGATGCGGGTCGGTCGTCGGTCGACCCCACTCGCGGTCGTGGTACTCGAGCAGGTCGGCGTTGCCGGTCGACCAGTCGCAGCGGATCGGTTCGTCGGTGGCATCGGAGACGTCGCCGGCGGACACCCGGTCAGCCATCGGTGCCCGGTTCGGGCTCCCGCTTCCGACGGAGGAGGATCTCCTGGGCGACGGTCGCCACGTGCACACCCTCGGCCGAGAGCACCTCTCCGGTCACCGTCCCGCGACCGCCGTGCAGGCCGTGCGACCGGGTGTCGAACCAGTGCCAGCGATCGGCGCGGACGGGTCGGTGGAACCACATCGAGTGATCGAGGCTGGCTCCGACGAAGAGATCCCGGTCGTTGCGACCCGTGGCGTCGGGGTGCGGCGTCCGCCCGGCACGGAAGGGGGCGGCGTCGGACATGAACGCGAGGCCGCACAGGTTCAACACCGGGTCGTCACCGAGATCGGTGTCGAGGCGGATCCACGAGCTCACCCGGTTGGGTCCGAGATCGACCTGACGCCGCTCGAGGAGACGACCCCAGGACTCGTCGTGAACACCCGGATCGTCGGGACCGGGAAGGTCATCGGGCAGTCGAGCGAACTGGACATCGGCCTCGTCCTCGATCGTCTGGAACGAGACGGACACGTTGAGGATCGCCCCCGCCGACTGTCGCGCGACGACCTGGCGGGTGCAGAACGATCGGCCGTCACGCAGGCGCTCGACCTCGAAGCGGATCGGCTCCTTCGGTGACCCCGGACGGATGAAGTACGAGTGCAGCGAGTGCGCCGGACGGTCGTCGGGGACGGTCTCGATCGCCGCCCGCAACGCCTGCGCCACCACCTGGCCGCCGAAGAGACGGCCGCCCCACGGGTACCGGGCGACGATCCCGACGAACGTGTCGGGACCGTGCGGTTCGAGTTGGAAGAGGTCGGCGAACTCGGTCCGGCCGATCGACTCGGTCATGGAGCGAGTGTGCCAGCCGGACAAACGGTGTCAGACACCATCTGTCCCCATCTGTCCGAGATCAGCGGGTGAGGGCTCGCCAGAACGTGCGGTAGTTCGGGTACGTGATCTCGGGCGTGATCCACCCGACCTCGACGAGCCGGTCGTGCAGCTCGGGCAGGTTGCGCCACGGAACCCCCATGTCGACGTGGTGCGCCAGATGCCAGCCGGTGTGGTACGGAACCATCCAGAACCGGGCGAGCCGCGACTGCTCGATCACGTGGGTCGTCTCACGACGGTCGCGCGACCGCTTCATGCCTCCGTGCTCGGCGATCGCTCGCAAGCGGTTCGACACCTGCCAGATCGTCATCCACGACGCGAGCCACACGACGTACATCAACGGTCGGCCGACCGCGATCGACACGGCGAGCATCACGACCTGCACGCCGAGCACCTGGATCGCCTCGGTCTTGCCGCGACGGGCGGCGATGACGAGCTGGCGCAGTCGCTTGAGCCCGCTCTCGCCCGTGGCGTCGCGTCGCAGCTTGCGCCGCCACGAGTCGGCGGCGAGCGGGTAGCCGGAGTACATCGACAGATCGGGCTCCTCCGGGCCCATCTCGTCACGGTGGTGGGCGAAATGCGACCGGCGGTACGTGAGCGTCGGCTGGAACGACGGATAGCCGAGCAGCCAGCGACCGAGGTGGTCGTTGGCGAACCGGCGCGAGAACAGCAACCGGTGCGCCGACTCGTGAGCCAGGATGTTGAGGCAGACGTGGCCACGGGCCATGAAAACGAACGCCACGAGGTACGCCCACCACGTGTGCACGACGCCAGCGGCGATCACGAGCCCGAACGACCACCCCCACGTGGCGAGCACGGCGACGACGTTGCGGGCGTTCGGGATGCGCCGCAACTCGTCGCGCCACGGACGGGTCGGCACGCCCCGCTCGGTGAAGTCGTCGGTCGGCAGGACGTCGGGCAGATGCTCGGGCGCCGGCACGAGACCGCCGGTCGGCCGAGCTCCGGACTGATCGATCAGGACGTCGCTCATGGCCTCGATGATACAGTTGTCGATCGTGGCGAACAAGAGTCGTGACAGCAGCGACGTGCTCTCCGGTGAGTCCTTGCGCAGCATCGCGACGACGCTCGACGCCGTCGGACAGCGACCGATGTCGGCCCGCTCGACCCTCCTGTCGTATCTCCTCGGTGTGCCCGGACGGCCGGTCTCGGCACAGCACCTCGTCGCAGTCGGCACGCTCTTCGGCCTGCGATCGGGAACCGTCCGGACTGCACTCTCCCGTCTGACCACCGCGGGCGACGTCGAGTCGACCGCCGACGGCTACCGCGTCACCGGCGCGATGCGCGACCGGCAGTCGCAACAGGAACGCGGCCTCGCCGACCCGGGCGGCACCACCACCGGCTGGGACGGAACCTGGTGGACCGCCCTCGTGGTCGACGAGTCCCGACCGATGGCTGCACGCCGACGTTTCCGTTCGGTGATGCTCGGTGCCCGGATGGGTGAGCTGCGTCCCGAGGTGTGGATGCGTCCCGCCGACGTCGAGCCACCCCCCACCCTCACCGGCG
>JBCCTP010000194.1:0-7992 GCA_039198505.1 Actinomycetota bacterium
CCGCCGTCGATCGACGCCCGGATCCGCTGGATGTTCGGGTTCCACCGCCGCTTGGTCCGGCGGTGTGAGTGCGACACCGACATGCCCCACGACGGGCCCTTGCCGCACACTTCACACTTCGATGCCATCGGTCTCTCCCACGGTTCCTGTGCCCCCGTCAGACCGGCGGGTGGCGTTCGATCGTCGGTGCGACGGGGTCCGTCGCACGGCCCGCACACGCTAGCGGCGCGCCCCGTGACCGCCACCCGCCACCGCCCGCCGTCGAATCGTCCAGCCGTACACTCGGGCGCCGTGACGACGACCGACGTGCTGAGCCCGACGATGGTGCGCGATCTCGTGGTCACCTTTCGCGACGCGGTCCGCCAGCACGCCCCCCGGTTGAACTCGTTGAACGTCTACCCGGTCCCCGACGGAGACACGGGGACCAACATGTCGCGCACCCTCGACGCCGTCGTCGACGAGATCGATGCGACCGACGGCGACGACCCGTCCGATCTGTATCGGGCGATCAGCCACGGGTCGCTCATGGGCGCCCGGGGCAACAGCGGCGTGATCCTGAGCCAGATCCTGCGCGGCATCGCCTCCGCGTTCGGATCGCGCAGCTCCGATGCCGGCGAACTCGACGGTGACGCCTTCGCCGCAGCCCTCCAGAGCGCCTCGGACGGCGCCTATCAGGCGGTCCTGAACCCGATCGAGGGCACGATCCTGACCGTCGTGCGCGAGAGCGCCGGCGCCGCACGGCGCGCCGCCGATGCCGGTGGGGGACTGTCCGCCGTCATCTCCGCCGCCCACGAGCGGGCCACCGACGCATTGGCCCGCACCCCCGATCTCCTCGAGGTGTTGCGCGAAGCCGGGGTGGTCGACGCGGGCGGCGCGGGGTTCGTGCTCCTCCTCGACGCCGCCCGGCACGTGGTCGATGGCGTCAAGCTCCCCGAGAGCGACGTCGCCGACACCGACGTCGGTGTGGTCGGCGCGGCGTTCGATGCGGTCACCCACCGCGGCGACCGGGTCGGCGGTGTCGACGGCGAACTCGACGTCAGCGAACAGCGGTACGAGGTCATGTACTTCCTCGACCTCGTCGACGACCGCATCGACGACTTCAAGCAGTCGTGGGGTCGGATCGGCGATTCGATCGTCGTCGTCGGCGGCGACGGCATCTGGAACTGCCACGTGCACACCAACGACATCGGCGCAGCGATCGAGTCGGCGATCGAACTCGATGGCCGACCTCGCCAGATCCGCGTCACCGACCTCTTCGAAGAGGTCGACGAGGAGCACGCCCGACGCGAGGCGGCGATGACGGCAGACCACGCACCGGTGGTCGCGGGCCTCCCCGAGGTCACGACGGCCGTGGTCGCCGTGACGAGCGGCGACGGCCTCGTCGAGCTGTTCGGTCAGCTCGGTGTCCAGGGGGTCGTCACCGGTGGCCAGACCATGAACCCGTCCACGGCCGAACTCCTCGACACCGTCGAGAGGGTCAACGCGGACCAGGTCGTGATCCTGCCGAACAACAAGAACATCATCCCGGTCGCCGAACAGGTCGACGAGTTGACGGCGAAGACGGTCGTCGTGGCGCCGACTCGGACGATGACCGAGGGTCTCGCCGCGCTCGTGGTATACGACCCGGAGGACGGCGCCGCGGTCAATGGTGACGAGATGACCGACGCTGCAGCATCGGTGACCACGGGTGAGATCACCCACGCGGTGCGCGACACCGTGACCGACGGTCGTGAGATCGCCGAGGGCGACTGGATCGGTCTCGTCCGCGGCGACGGGCTGGTCAGCGCCTCCTCGGAGCAACTGGCCGCCACCACCGAGCTGCTCGAGACCATCCTCGTCGGAGACGTCGAGCTCCTCACCGTGCTGGTCGGCGCCGATGCCGACCGAGCGACCACCGACGCGATCGAAGGGTGGTTGGCCGACCATCACGCCAACGTCGCCGTCGAGATCCACCAAGGCGGCCAACCGCTGTACCCGTACCTCTTCGGGGCCGAGTGACCGAGGCCGACGCGTCGTCGGCGGGCGCGTCGGGGAACGCGTCACCGCTCACGCTGCGGGATCTCGACGAGATCCCGGTCGAGCGGCTGCGCGGGGTCGGCGACAAGAAGCGGTCGGCGCTCGGGCAGCTCGGAATCCAGACGGTTCTCGATCTGCTCACGACCTACCCACGTCGGTGGGTCGACCGCACGCACGAGGCGCGGATCGCCGATCTGGTCGTCGGTGAGGAGGCCCTCGTCCTCGCCGCGGTCCGGTCGGTGCGATCACGACGCACGCGCAACCGGAGGACCATGGTCACCGCGAGCGTCGGCGACGGGTCGGGCCGCATGGAGGTCGTCTTCTTCAACCAGCCCTGGCGCGAGCGCCAGCTGCGCGAAGGCACCCAGGTCGCGCTGTTCGGCAAGGCCGACAGCTACCGGGGCGGGCTGCAGATGGCGAACCCGGTCGTCGACCTGATCGGTGACCGCACGGGTCGGATCGTGCCGATCTACCCGCAGAGTGAGAAGGCCCAGATCACCACGTGGGAGCTCGCCGGGTGGGTCGAGGAGGCGCTGCGTCGAGCGGTCGCGCAGCGGGGCATCGCCGATCCGGTGCCGCGTGACGTGACGGGACGCCTCGGCATGGTCAGCCGGTCCGCCGCCCTGCATCAGATCCACGTCCCCGACGAGATGCGCCATCAGGCCGACGCCCGGCGGCGACTCGCCTTCGACGAGCTGCTGCGCGTGCAGCTGCTGCTCGTTCTCCGCAAGCGGGAACTCGAGCGGACCGAGCGGGGGATCGCCCACGTCGTCGCCGGCGAGCTCGTCCGCCGTTTCGTCGATGCACTGCCGTACCCGCTCACGGGAGCCCAGCGGCGTGCGATCGGCGAGATCGACGAGGACCTCGCGGCACCGCACCCCATGCATCGGCTGCTCCAGGGCGATGTGGGCGCGGGGAAGACCGTCGTGGCCGTCGCCTCGATGCTGTCGGCCGTGCAGGGTGGTCACCAGGGCGCCCTCATGGCGCCGACCGAGGTGCTGGCCGAGCAGCACGCAGCCGGGATCCGCGAGCTGCTGTCCGATCTCGCCGTCCCAGATGTCGACAACCTCTTCGGCGATCGGCCGCTCCGGGTCGAACTGCTCACCAACCGCGTCACCGGCGCCGACCGCAAGGACGTGCTGGCGGGTCTGGCCGACGGTGCCGTCGACCTCGTGATCGGTACCCATGCTCTCATCCAGGAGGGCGTCGAGTTCTCGTCGCTGGGTGTCGTCGTGGTCGACGAGCAGCATCGATTCGGGGTCGAGCAGCGCTCCGCGCTCCGCGACCGCGTGGGCGAGGCGAGGATGCCCGACACGCTGGTGATGACCGCGACCCCGATCCCGCGGACGGCAGCGATGACCGTGTACGGCGATCTCGACGTCAGCGTGCTCGACGAGCTGCCGCCGGGACGGACACCGATCGTCACCCACTGGGCGAACGATCCACTCATGGAGGCGGGTGCGTGGGCCGACGTCCGCGAGCAGGTGGCCGCCGGTCGGCAGGCGTACGTCGTGTGCCCGTTGATCGACGAGAGCGAGAAGCTGCAGGTGGCGTCGGCGCAGGAGACCTACGAGCGGTTGTCGTCCGACGAGTTGTCGGGACTGCGCCTCGGGCTCCTCCACGGTCGGATGGGGTCGGCCGAGAAGGAGGAGACGATGGAGCAGTTCCGCGCCGGACGGCTCGACGTGCTCGTCGCCACGACGGTGATCGAGGTCGGCGTCGACGTCCCGAACGCCACCGTGATGGTCATCGTCGACGCAGACCGGTTCGGCATCGCCCAGCTCCACCAGCTGCGCGGTCGCGTCGGACGAGGCACCCACGAGTCGACGTGCTGGCTCGTCACGCAGCA
Organism: Actinomycetota bacterium; assembly: GCA_039198505.1. Taxonomy (GTDB): domain Bacteria; phylum Actinomycetota; class Acidimicrobiia; order Acidimicrobiales; family Ilumatobacteraceae; genus Ilumatobacter_A. The sequence continues at coordinate 3,866 of JBCCTP010000194.1, forward strand.
CACCGACGATCCGAATCCGCGCATCGAGGCGCTGGTCGCCACCACCGACGGCTTCGAGTTGGCCGAGGTCGACCTCGACCTGCGCGGGGAGGGCACGCTCATGTCGACGGCGCAGAAGGGCCGCAGCGATCTGAAGCTCGCCTCGCTGCGCCGAGATCGGGAACTGGTCGAGATCGCCCGGCACGCAGCTTTCGAGATCGTCGATGGCGACCCCGGGCTCGCTCACCATCCCGACCTCGCCGACGAACTCGACCTCCTCTTCAGCGACCGGGACGAGGCGTTCCTCAGCCGCGGCTGAGGGTCGGTCGGCTCACTCGTAGAAGAACGTGGCGCCGAGGATGCCGCCGCTCGTGCACGTCGTCGAGATCCGCTCGAAGAATCCGACCGACAGAGAGTCGCCCGGCTGGAGCACGTCGCCGATGTCGACGGTGAACTGGAGCAGCTGCGTCACGATCGAGTTCGCTCCGGTGAAGTCGAACTCGAGATCCGTCGGAGCGATCACGTCGATCAGACCTTCGCCGAACGCCTTCGACGACACCTCGCCGGGCGTCGATCCCCAGACGAAGTCCTCTTCGAGCTGGACGATGCACGGTGCGCCGAGTCCCGGCCGGAGATGCACCTCGAAGCGAGGCGTGGTGCCGGGCGTGTAGTCGGCGGGAACGATCAGTGTCAGTCGGATGTCGTACTCGCCGTCGAAGAGGCCGGTCGGGTTCTCGAGGGCGATCGCCTTCTGCGCGGCGAGCCGCATGTCGATCTCGGCCTCGGTGTAGTACCGGTCGTCGTGGTCGTGGTCCTCGTAGTAGCCGACGACGTCGACGATCACGTCGACCGATCCCGCCGAGTTGAAGATCCGGAAGTCGTCCGACATCGACAGTCGTGTCGTGACGGCGTTCGGAGCGGGCGGCTGCCCCGGTGCCGGGTTGAGGCTCGACGAGTCGGGCCGCGCGCCGTCGGCCCAGACGGTCAGGAACGTCTGCTCGGTTGCGTTCAGAGCCGTGACGTTGAGTGCCAACGCGGTGGCGGCCGTCGGCAGGAGGCCCGAGCACGGAACGCCCGCCTGTTGCGCGTCGAGCGTGATCGTCTCCCCGGCGCCGAGAGGTGACGATCTCGGTCCGGCATCAGGCGCGTCGGCTCGTGTGTCGGTCAGTCGACAGGGATCGATCGGTACGAGGACGGCTCGGTCTCCGGACGAGATCGTCGCCGAGGCGAGCTGGTGGGTGCTGACGCCGACGACCGTGCCGGTGGCGAAGAGCACGCAGCCGATGATGACGGAGCGAACGCGCATCGGCGGAGTGTCCCACGACCGGACCGGGACTCGGGCGAATAGCGTCGTCGGCGTGAAGCGTCAGGAGAAGGCGGACCGCATCGGGGTGATCCTCGACGAGTTGTATCCCGATCCACCGGTCCCGCTCGATCACACCGATCCGTACACGCTCACCGTCGCGGTGGCGCTGTCGGCGCAGACCACCGACAAGAAGGTCAACGAGGTGACGCCCGGGCTCTTCGCGGTCGCCGACACCCCCGAGAAGATGGCGGCGCTGTCGGTCGACGAGATCCACGGACTCATCAAGGAGATCGGGCTCGCGCCGACCAAGGCGAAGAACCTCTGGAAGATGGCCCACCAGATCCTCGACGGCGGGGGCGAGATCGTCCCCGACTGGGACTTCCTCGAGTCGCTCGCCGGCGTCGGTCACAAGACGGCGTCGGTCGTCATGGCGGGATCGTTCGGTGTGCCGGCGTTCCCCGTCGACACGCACATCCACCGACTCGCCGCGCGGTGGGGCCTGTCGAACGGGACCACGGTCGAGCGCACCGAGCGAGACCTGAAGGCGGTCTTCCCCGAGGACACGTGGAACGACCGGCACCTGCAGATCATCTTCTTCGGTCGCGAGTACTGCCCGGCTCGGCGCCACGATCTGGCGGCCTGCCTCGTCTGCGGCTGGGCGGCCACGAAGAAGCGCATCCGGGAGGAGTCGATGCGCTGACGCCACCGCCGATCTACGGTCCGCACCGTGGAGCCGCTGGAGGTCGCCATCGTCGCGACGGCGATCGTCGTCTACGCGCTCGGTTCGCGGGCGATCGAACGGACGCCGGTCACCATGCCGATGGTGTTCGTCGCCCTCGGCGCGATCGCCGGATGGACGGGTGTCCTCGACCTGACCGCCGAGGTCGCCGAGATCGAGCTGCTCGCCGAGTTGACCCTCGTCGTGATCCTGTTCTCGGACGCGGTCCGGATCGAACCGGCGCGTCTCCGTACGCACGTCGCGCTGCCGGTGCGGCTGCTCGGAATCGGCCTGCCGTTGACGATCGTGCTCGGTGCGGTCGGCAACTCGTTGCTGTTCCCCGATCTCCGTTGGGCCGAGGTCGCGCTGCTCGCCGCCATCCTGGCGCCCACCGACGCTGCACTCGGGTCTGCTGTTGTCGAGGACGAGTCCGTCCCCGCACGAGAGCGGCTCGCACTGAACGTCGAGTCAGGAGTCAACGACGGGCTCGTCGTCCCCGTCGTCACCGTCCTCGTCGCGGTCGTGGTCGACGAGCCGCGATCGGCGCTGTCGTGGGTCGGTTTCGTGATCCGACAGGTCGGCGGTGGCGTGGCGCTGGGGGTCGCCATCGGCGCCGGGGCGATCTGGGCGCTCCGCCGGACCCATGCCGCTGGGTGGAGCGACGGGCGATACGAACAGCTCGCCGTCCTGATGCTGCCGGTCCTCTGCCTGTTCGCCGGTGAGTTCGCCGGCGTGAACGCGTTCGTCGCCGCCTTCGTCGCGGGTCTCTCGTTCAGCACCGTCGGCATGCGTCCCGACGGCGACGCCTCGACCCGCGGCGGGGCCGACGTGTCGACGTCGCCCGAACGGTTCGCCGAGTACACCGAGGACACTGCACAGCTGCTCGCGATCGCCGCCTTCTTCGTGTTCGGGAACGCGTTGCTCAGCGAGGTCACCGACGACATCACGGTGCCGGTGGTGATCTGTTCGATCCTGGCGCTCACCGTCGCCCGCATCGTGCCGGTGTGGATCAGCATGACCGGAACCGGGTTGGCCTGGCCGTCCCGTCTGTTCCTCGGATGGTTCGGACCTCGCGGGTTGGCGTCGATCGTGTTCGGGCTGCTGCTGCTCGAGGAGTTCGAGGATCGTGTCGGCCCGTCGGGTGGCACGGCCGAGCAGCTCTTCGGTGTGATCGGCATCACCGTCACCCTGTCGATCGTCCTGCACGGTGCGACGGCGGCGTGGGGCGCTCGGCGGTACGGGGCGTGGGCCGAGCGATCCGGCGTCGTCAGCGCCGAGGACGACATGTCCCACGACGACATGCCTCGGCCCCGGTGGGGGACCTGACCGCGCGCTGGGTGCGCCGATGGCGGGGTGTCAGTGATCGTCGGGGCCGGCGAAGTCCTCGGCCTCGAGAACCAGGTCCCAGCGATCGAGGCAGTCCTCGCACCGGTAGGCGACCACATCGCCCTCCTCCCACACACCGTCCTCGCGCGGCATCGTCAGGAGGAAGCAGCGTCCTCCGCAGTCGACGCACGTGATCATCTCGGGCGGACCGGACACGCGACCAGTCTGCCGTGCCCCGTGGCCCGGCACGATCGGGCACCTAGCCTCGGCCGCCATGCGTGTCGTCGCCGGAGAACTGGGAGGGCGTCGGCTCGTCGCTCCGCCGGGTACCGATGTGCGGCCCACGACCGACCGTGTGCGTGAGGCGATCTTCAACTCGCTCGGCTCACTGGGCGTCGTCGAGGGAGCGGTCGTGGCCGACCTGTTCGCCGGCTCGGGCGCCGTGGGCATCGAGGCACTGTCGCGGGGCGCCGCCCACTGCACGTTCGTCGAGAACGACCGGCAGGCCGTCGCCGTGATCGAGGAGAACCTCGCTGCGCTCGGGCTCGAGGCTCGCTCTCGCGTCCGACGTGGAGACGCGATGGCCGCGGCCCCGTCGCTCGACGTCGACATCGTCATCGCCGATCCGCCCTACGACTTCGACCGGTGGGACGAACTGCTCGGTGCGATCCGCGCCGGACTCGTCGTCGCCGAGTCGGACCGCGTGATCGATCCGCCTGACGGATGGAGCGTGGTCCGGTCACGGCGCTACGGCCGCACATGGGTCAGCTCGCTCGAGCGCGACGACGAGTAGCGTCG
>JBCCTP010000195.1:0-7992 GCA_039198505.1 Actinomycetota bacterium
GGCCCACTCGTCGAGATCCCCGCGATCGACCGCGTCGGACCGGTCGTCCTGGTCGGCTCCCTCGACAGGGTCGGTGCGCTCGTCGCGCTCGTCCACGCCCCCGAGGATACGAGTCCTGCCGGTCGCCGTGATCGCCCAGCGCGGGACTCGCGCTCGCGACGGCGAGCACCCCTCGAGCGCCGGTAGTTTCCGACGTCGATGAGCGCGGACGCGGACGGCTACGCCTGGTCGGAGGAGCGAGCGATCGAGCGGGCCACGGTCGATCCCCCGGTCACGCCGATGGACGACCAGGCGACGGGCGAGGTCTTCGAGAAGCTGTTCTTCGAACTGCGCAAGGTGATCGTCGGCCAGGAACGACTGCTCGAACGACTGCTCGTCGGGGTGCTGTGCCGCGGGCACTGCCTCATCGAGTCGGTCCCCGGCCTGGCGAAGACGCTCGCGGCCGAGACGCTTGCGAACGTCGTCGGCGGATCGTTCGCCCGCATCCAGTTCACTCCCGACCTCCTGCCCTCCGACATCACCGGCACCCGCATCTACCGCGGGTCGACCGAGACGTTCGACGTCGAGCTCGGACCGGTGTTCGTCAACTTCCTCCTCACCGACGAGATCAACCGGGCTCCGGCGAAGGTCCAGTCGGCGCTCCTCGAGGTGATGGCCGAACAGCAGGTCACGATCGGTGGCGTCACCCACCCGGTGCCGATGCCGTTCTTCGTGGTCGCCACCCAGAACCCCATCGAGTCCGAGGGCGTCTACAACCTGCCCGATGCTCAGCGAGACCGCTTCATGATGAAGATCGTGCTCGACCATCCGACGCCCGACGAGGAGATGGTCATCCTCGATCGAATGGGCGTCACGTCCGCGGCGCCCGTCCCGTCGCAGATCATCACGCTCGACGAGTTGATCGCACTGCAGGATCGTGCCGACGCCGTCTTCGTCGATCGCTCGGTGAGCAAGTACGCGGTCGACGTCGTGCAGTGCACCCGCACGCCGGCGGCGTTCGGGCTGGGCGACCTCGATGGCGTGATCGGCCTCGGCGCCAGCCCCCGAGCCACGATCAATCTCGTGCGCGGTGCACGTGCGCTCGCCATGCTGCGCGGTCGCACCTACGCCACACCGCAGGACGTGTTCGACCTCGCTCCCGAGATCTTGCGGCACCGTCTGCTGCTCACCTACGACGCACTCGCCCGGGAGATCACGGCCGACATGGTCATCCAGCGGATCCAGTCCACGGTGGCGGCCACGTGGGTCTCCCCGAAGCCGAACGACGCCTTCGAACGGTGAGCGCCGGCCGCGACTCCGCCGGCCCGCTCGGCTGGACGTCGGGACCCACACCCGACACGGTCATCGAGACCGTCCGCTCGCTCGAACTCACGATCAACCGTCGTCTCGACGGCGTGCTCCACGGTCACCACGAGGGGCTCACCCCGGGACACGGCTCCGAGCCCGGCGAGTCACGGGTCTACCAGCCCGGTGACGACGTTCGGCGGATCGATTGGAACGTGTCGGCGCGCACCACCGAGACGTATGTCCGCGAGCAGATCGCGGATCGCGATCTCACCGCCTGGCTCGTGGTCGATGCGTCGGCGGCGATGCGGTTCGGCACCACCGACAACGACAAGGCCGACACCGCGTTGGCGGCCGCCGCAACCGTCGGGTTCCTGACCGCCCGGAACCAGAATCGCCTCGGCGCGGTGATCGTCGACGGCGCGCGGTTGCGCGTGATGGAACCGCGAGCCGGTCGCAACCAGGTCCGCGCCGTGCTGTCGTCGATCGCGTCCGCCGACGGCGACGACGGCGCGGGCGTCGCCGACCTGCCCGGAGCGTTCGACCGGGTCGGTGCGATCGCCCGCCGACGCGGGGTCGTCGCCGTGATCTCCGACTTCGCCGGCCTCGACTGGACCGATGCGCTCGGCAGGATCGGTGTGCGTCACGACCTCCTGGCGATCGTCGTCGACGACCCGCGCGAGCGCGACGTACCGCCGATCGGCCTCGTGTCGATGACCGACCCGGCCACGGGCGCCCGACGCGAGGTGCGGGTCACGCGCAAGGTGCAGGAGCGCTTCGCCGAGGCGGCGACCGAGGACCGGGCGGCACGGGCGGTTGCGCTCCGTCGTGCCGGGGCCGACACGATCGAGTTGTCGACCGACCACGACTGGTTGTCCAGCATCGTCGAACACGTCCGGGCGCGACGCGTCCAGGCGGTGCGCGGCGGGGTCCTGCGCGCCGGGGTCGTTCCGCGATGATCCCGAGCGACTACCTGGCCCCAGGACGACTGTGGCTGCTCCTCGTCGTGCTCGGCCTCGGTCTCGCCTATCTGGCGTCGCTCCGGTGGCGGCGAGGTGCGCAGGTCCGGTTCACCCGCGTCGATCTCATCGACCGGGTCGCGCCGAAGCGTCCCGGCTGGCGACGCCACGTGATCGCCGGCGTCCAGCTGCTCGGGCTCGCCGTGGCGGTGATCGGCGTGGCCCGTCCGGTGGAGCGGACGACCGAGCGGACCGAGAGCGAGGGGCGCATCCTCGTGTTGTTCGACGTCTCGCTGTCGATGGAGGCGACCGACGTCCCGCCGAATCGACTCGAGTCGGCGAAGGTCGCGGCACTCGACTTCGTCGAGCGGGTCGACGACGACATCGAGATCGGGCTGATCTCGTTCGCCGGGGCGGTGAACGTCGAGGTGAACCCCACGCTCGACCGTCGGGCGGTGAACCGACGGATCGAGCGGCTCGACCTCGACCTGTCGACCGCGATCGGCGATGCCCTCGCCGTGGCGACCAACGTGCTGCTCGACGAGCGGCGCGACGACGCGGAGGATCGCGGCGAGGACCCCGACGACGTGACCGATGACGACCTCGCCCCCGGTGCGATCGTGCTGCTCAGCGACGGTGAGACCACGGTCGGGCGCGAGACCGAGGTGGGGGCACAGATCGCCGCCGACGCCGGCATCCCGGTGTTCACGATCGCGTTCGGGACGGCCGACGCCGTGATCGAGGATCCGACCAATGGCGACCTCGTCCCGGTCCCGGTCGCTCCTGAGCCACTGCGCCTCGTCGCTGAGACCACCGGCGGCCAGGCGTTCGAGGCGCAGACGGGAACCGAGCTGGTCGACGCCTACGACGACATCCGCGATTCGCTCGGCGACACCCTCGGCGACGAGATCGAGATCGTCGACGAGCGCACCTGGCGGTGGGTCCTCGGCGCCTTCATCCTGCTCGCTCTCGCCTGGGCGCTCGGCCTGTGGTGGCTCCGCGGCCTCGTCTGATCAGCACTCCCAGTCGTTGACGCGTTCGTCGGTCGTGAGCCAGGAGATCAGGCGACCGCTCTGCGACTCCCAGCGGGCGAAACCGGTCGAGTACTCGACGAAGAGGCCGACGTCGTCACCCACCTGGGGAGCCGGGACCCGCAGGAGACCCTCGGCTCCGCCCGTGCCGTCGAGACCGTCGTCGAGCAGCTCGTCGGCGATGATCGGGTACTCGTCGAGCCCGAGATCCCTCACCTCGTTGGGCAGGAGCTGGTACCAGGTCACCCCGTCGAGGACGAGCTCCTCGTTCCCGCAGGCCGGGTACCACGCGACGTCGTCGATCACCGCCGCAACTTCGATGCCCTGCTGGTCGGGCTGCCGCTGACCGTCGGGGATGGTCGTGGTCGGCGGAACCGTGGTCGGCGGCGTCACCGGCTCGCCGTCGTCACCGGCGAGGTCGGACAACTCTTCGGCGATGAGCCGGACGACCAATTGGTCGAGGGCGAGCTCCTCGTAGTCGGTCGAGTCGATGTCGCTCGACGGCCCCGTGGCAGCACCACCGGCGCCGTACGACAGGAACACGAACGGTGCGCCCGTCGTCACGGCGAGCTGGCGGAAGACGAGCTCGGCCTGATCGTCGGACTCCGACGACGCGACCGGGAACACCTTGATGCCTCGCGTGACGGCATCCCGCATCGAGTCGATGTAGGGCACCTCGACCTGACGGCCGACCTGCGGCGGCGCATCGGCCACGACGAACACGAGCTGGACCGCCTCGCTCGGGTCGCGCCACGCCGGCGCCGACAGCGCCTCGGCCAGGCCCTCGTCGAGCGCCTCGGGGTAGTCGCCACCCCCATCGGCGACAACGTCACTCAAGGCCGACCGGAACGCCCCGACCTCGCCCGTGAAGTCGTAGGTCGACGTGACGAACGCGTCGCCCTCGTCGCGGTACAGGGTCATGGCGAAGCGGACGTCGGGACGGGGGTCGAGCGCGTTCACCTGCTCGGCGACCTGGTCGATCGTCACCTTCAGCCGGTCGATCTCGTCGCCCATCGAGCCCGTGGCGTCGAGCAGGAACAGCACGTCGAGGGGGACCGGCGACGCGACGTCCGTCGAGGACTCGACCACGAGCGTGACCGTGTCGCCGGGCAACGCGGTCACGTTCTGACCAGACCCCTCGATCGAGAACGTGAAGGACATGTCCGGCTCCACACCGTCCGGACCGTCGAGCCCGTCGAGACCGGGGAAGTACCGGACGGTGCCGTCGGCCGTCGTGCGGATCTCCCGCACCGGCGTCGCCTCGGTCGTGCCGGCCGGGGTGAACGAGGGCACGATCGAGATCCCCGGCACCGGTGATCCGTCTCCGTCCACGACCTCGACGACGATGCGTCCCGTCAGATCGATGGGACGACCCTCGATCCCGAGCGACCGGACCCGGTCGACGTAGGCGAGGAAGTCGTCATGATCCAGGTTGTCGTCGACGCTGCCCGCCCGGAGGGGCGACTCGTCGATCGGGCCGGGAACCGGCTCGGGAATCGGCTCGGGGACGGGACCGGACAGGTCGACGGATGCCCCGTCGCCGCGACTCCCGCCCGATGCGTCGGCGGCGCGCACCTCGTCGGCCGCCGACACCTCCATCGCCATCTCACCCTCGTCCGTTGCGCCGTCCACGCCGCCGCCACCCCAGTCGGGTTCGCCCCCGATCCACCCGTCGCCGACGAAGACCGTCGTCGACGGTGAGGTCTGCGGATCGGACGGATCGGTCGAGTCGACGAGCGATCCGCTCTCGGGTGGCGCCTGGCCCCCCGGCTCCGAGCTCTCGTCGCTCCCGCACGCGGCCAGCACGATCGCGACGGTGGCGATCGTGCCGCCGACGCTCCGAGCACGACGCCGTCGATCGGTCCACATCACCGTCATGGTGATTGGACGTCATGCGAGCCCGGACGGTTCCCGACCCCGGGCGACCTCACCACCCGTCGTCACCATCCGTCGTCCATCTCATGAACGTGTGACACAGCTGTCGTGTCACACGTTCACGAGATCGAGCAGGAGATCGAGGTGCCTCTCAGTCGATGAGGGTCTTCAGTTCCTCGATGGTCGAGACCGGGTCGGCGCCGACCGGGTTGACGCTGAGGTGCGTGACCCCCGCCTCCTTGTAGGCGGCGATCCGTTCCTTCACCAGGCTCTTCGGCCCGATCAGGTTGGTGTTGGCGAGCATCTCCTCGGGCACCACCGCGGCGGCCTCGTCCTTCTTGCCGTCGAGGTACAGATCCTGGATCTCGATGGCCTCGTCGACGTAGCCGTACTTCTGCATGATCGTGTTGTAGAAGTTCTTGTCGCGGGCGCCCATTCCGCCCACGTACAGCGCCACGCTGGGGCGCGAGAAGTCGAGGATCTGCGACGCCTTGTCGCCCACGAGGTCGTCGCCGATGGCGACCATGCCGCCGGCCGAGATCTGCAGCGGACCGAGGTCGGCATCGCGCTCCGCGGTGCCCTTCTTGATCTCGTCGCCCCACACGTTGTGGAACTTCTCGGGATCGAAGAAGATCGGCAACCAGCCGTCGGCGTGCTGCGCCGTCGCCGTGACCGAGAGGCCCATCAGGCTCGCCCAGAAGATCGGCAGGTCCTCGCGAACCGGGTGGTTGATGATCTTCAACGGCTTGCCGAGGCCCGTGCCCTGCCCCTCGGGCAGCGGGACCTGCACCGTCGGACCGTCGTAGACGACCCGCTCGCGCTTGAGCGTCATTCGGCACACGTTGATGTAGTCGCGGATGCGCGGCATCGGCTTCTCGTACGGAACCCCGTGAAAGCCCTCGATCACCTGCGGGCCCGAGGCGCCGAGACCGAGGATGAAGCGTCCGCCCGACACGAAGTCGAGGCCGGCAGCGGTCTGGGCCATACACGTGGCCGTGCGGGAGAAGACGTTCATGATCGCCGAACCGATCTCGATCGTCTCGGTCTTGGCCGCGAGGTACCCCATCTGGGAGACGGCGTCGAAGCTGTACGCCTCGGGCACCCACACCACGTCGAGCCCGGCCTTCTCGAGCTCCACGACCTTCTGGACGTCGGCGTGGAAGTCGCCCGAGTAGTTGATCATCATCGACAGCTTCATGGCGGCGACGTTAGGCGTCGGCCCCTCGACCCGTTCAGTCGTGATGCGTGACCTCGAGGGTCTGGTCAGACGGCGGCTGCGGCGGCGGTGCGGCGTTTCGCCAACTGGGCGCGGACGGTGGGGTCGAGCTCGACCTTGCGGAGGCGGATGCTCTGCGGCGTGACCTCGACGCACTCGTCGACGTCGATGAACTCGAGCGCTCCCTCGAGCGACAGTTGGAGCGGCGGCGTCAGCTTCACGGTCTCGTCGGCCGCCGAGGCCCGCACGTTGGTGAGCTTCTTCTCCTTGCAGATGTTCACGTCCATGTCACCTGCGCGGCTGTTCTCGCCGACGATCATCCCGCAGTACACCTCGGTACCGGGCGGCACCATGAGGGTCGAACGATCCTGCAGGTTGAGCATCGCATACGTGGTCGCCGGGCCGGTTCGGTCGGCCACCAGGACGCCTTGCGCCCGGGCGCGGATCTCGCCCGCCCACGGCTCGTGCCCCTCGAAGGTGTGGAACAGCACCCCGGTGCCCCGGGTCTCGGTGAGGAACTCGGTCCGCAGACCGATCAACCCCCGTGACGGGACGAGGTAGTCGAGGCGAACCCAACCGGAGCCGGTCATGTTCTGCATCCGACCCTTCCTCGACGCGAGCAGCTGGGTGACCGCACCGACGTGTTCGTCGGGGATGTCGATGGTGACGCGTTCGACGGGCTCGTGGACCACGCCGTCGACCTCGGTCGTGAGCACGACCGGTTTGCCGACCGTGAGTTCGAACCCCTCCCGGCGCATCTGTTCGACCAGGATCGCCAGCTGGAGCTCCCCCCGGGCCTGGACCTCCCAGGCGTCGGGACGATCGGTCGGTTCGAGCCGGACGGACACGTTGCCGACCAGCTCGGCGTCGAGCCGGTTCTTGACGAGCCGTGCGGTGAGCTTGTCGCCCTCGCGGCCGGCGAGGGGCGAGGTGTTGATCCCCACGGTCATCGAGAGCGCTGGCTCGTCGACGGTGATGAGCGGCAGCGCGGTCGGGTTCTCGGGATCGGCGAGCGTCTCCCCGATGAAGACGTCGTCGATCCCCGCGACGGCGACCAGGTCTCCCTGCCGTGCCGACTCGACGGGCACTCGCGTGAGGTGCTCGGTGAGGAACAGCTCGGCGATCTTCGCCCGGCTGACCGACCCGTCGCGTCGACACCAGGCGACCGACTGACCCTTGCGGATCTCGCCCTCGACGATGCGCAGCAGCGCCAAGCGACCGAGGTACGGCGAGGCGTCGAGGTTGGTGACCCACGCCTGCAGCGGCGCGCCGTCGTGGTACGTCGGTGCCGGGATGGTGTCGAGGAGCGCCTCGGCGAGCGGCTGCAAATCGGCCTCTGCGAGGACATCGCTGTCGTCGGTCGCCGATGCCCACATCCGCGCCTCGTCGAGATCGATCGTCGCCCAACCGCTGCGTCCCGAGCAGTAGACGATCGGGAACTCGACTTGATCGTCCCGGGCGTCGAGATCGAAGAACAGCTCGTACACCTCGTCGACCACCTCCTCGACGCGAGCGTCGGGACGGTCGAGCTTGTTGATGGCCAGGATCACCGGGAGGTCACGGGCGAGCGCCTTGCGCAGCACGAACCGCGTCTGCGGGAGAGGTCCCTCGGCCGAGTCGACCAGCA
>JBCCTP010000196.1:0-7960 GCA_039198505.1 Actinomycetota bacterium
GGACTCGACGCCGATGGCACATGGCTGCTCGTGACAGTGCCGGAAGGGCTCCGCGATACCTGCGAGGATCGGTCGAGCGTCGTGCTCGACCCGGCGACGGGCGAGGTGCTCTGGACCATTCCGGAGCGGATCAGCCAGGCAGACATCGGGCCGTCCGGGACGCCGAGCGAAGGCCTCGTCGCCTATCGAGCGAACGACGGCGAGGTCGCGGTCGTCGTCCGTGACCTTCGGTCGGGCGACGTCGTCGGCCGGCTCCCGCTCCTGTTCTCGCAGTGGCGTCCGATCTTCTCGAACGACGGCAGGTACCTCACGTTTGGCAGCTTCCAGGACGGCGGGTTCGCGGTGGATGTCGAACGGGTGCTCGCCGGAGCGAGGATCGAGGAGGCGACGATCATGAACCCGGACGAGGGCGGGATCACGACGGTCTCCGTCGTCGCCGGTGACTGGTTCGTCACCGGCCATGACGGCGTACGACTTCGCTTCTGGAACCTCAAGTCCGGTGAGCTCGAACTCGCGTTGACCGTCAGCGAATCGAGCCGGATCGATGTCACAACCCCCGGCAACCCCGGCGCGGCCACGTTCATCGCCTCGTCGCCCGACGACCGGTACCTCTACTACGAGGACGAGGGCTTGCTCCTCCGCCGGTTCCCGCTTGACGCCGACGAACTCATCGAATTCGCCGAGAGCCTGGTGCAGCGGGATTTCGGGGTCGAGCAGTGCGAGCGCTACCAACTCGCCGACGACTGCGTCGAGTACCTCGCAGCGCGTCGAGCCGCCGACGCCGAATCCGACTGAAACGGCACATCCGGTGCCGGGCCCGATTCGTGCTGCTTTCAGCACATCCGGTGCCGGCCCCGATTCGTGCTGTTCCGGGCGTCAGGCCGAATCGGGCACCGGTGTCAGCGACGCCGAGATCTCGTGGTGGCGGAGCAGGAAGGCCTGCTCGTCGAGGCGACGGCGACGCATCCACGAAGTGACCTCCGCGTTGCACTTGCTGGCGTTGCACGATCGACACGCAGGAACGACATTGCTCACGGTGTACCGGCCTCCGCGTGACAGGGCGAGGACGCAGTCGCGCTGCAGCGAGACCCCGGTCGTGCCGCAGTACGCACACCCACCCCACGCCTCGACGAGGGCATCCCACTCCGCGGCGGTGAGATCGTTGTCGGCTCTCCGCATCCGCTTCTGGCGACGGCGCGATGCTCGTTGTCGGCGCGTCGGCATGCGCACGACGGTAGGACGACCCGACCGTCAGCTGGCGGACCGCCGTTGTTCCGTCGAGCCCCGGGGTCGACGGAACAGTGGGTCAGCGCGTCACTGGAGCATGCTTCGGAGCATCCACGCGGTCTTCTCGTGGATCTGCATCCGCTGCGTCAGGAGATCGGCCGTCGGCTCGTCGCTCGCCTTCTCGACCACCGGGAACACGGACCGCGCCGTCCTGGCGACCGTCTCGTGCGAGGCGACGAGGCGCCGCATCATCTCGGTCGCGTCGGGCTCGTCGGCGTCTTCCTCGATCGAGGCGAGGGCGGAGAACTCCCGGTAGCTCCCGGGCGCACGCACGCCGAGCGACCGGATGCGCTCGGCAATGAGGTCGACCGCGAGGGCGAGCTCGTTGTACTGCTCCTCGAACATGAGGTGCAGTGTGTTGAACATCGGACCGACGACGTTCCAGTGGTAGTTGTGCGTCTTCAGGTACAGCGTGTACGAGTCGGCGAGCAGGTGTGACAGGCCGTCGGCGATCGCCTGACGGTCGTCTTCGCTGATCCCGATGTCGATCGTGGGTGCGTCGGTGAGCGGAGCCATGTCGACAGTCTACTCCACGATTCTGGACACTGTCCAAGATTCGATCGTGTCGACAATCGTGTCGATGGTCACGAGTTCACGGTGATGGCGACCAGCTCCTCGAAGCGGGGCCGCACGAGCTCGCTGACCAGAGCGGGACGCTCCTCGGACGCTGCTCTCGCCCACTCGCCCCACAGCGCACGACCCACCATGAAGCCGGCGCACCCCTCACCGGCCGCCTCGGCGAACTGATCGGCGAACGTCTCGAACGTGCCACCACCCGACAGCATCGCCCACGGCATCTCCGCCAGTTCCGTGACCGCCGCACAGGCCGACGCCGACCCGGGGTACGGCAGCTTCAGGAGATCGGGACCGATCGCGGCGAACCGACGTGCGGTCTCGACCACGATCGCCTCCCGATCGTCCGTCGGTGCGAGGTCGTAGAACAGCGGCTCGAGCGCGATCGGGAACCCGAGCTCGTGGCACCCCGTCGTGACGTCGCGGGCCACTGCCTCCTGAGCGGCGGCGTGCTCGACACGGTCGGGCCGGTACGGCAGGAGCAGCTTCGCCGACGCCGCACCCGACGCCTGCGCCCGCTCGATCGACCATCCGCCGAGGATCGTCGTCGGCGACGCCTCGGGGTCGTCGAGGTAGCCCTGCGACTCGAGCGCCGCGAGGAAGCCGACACCCGACGGAAGAACTCCGGCGTCGAGGACCTGGGGGATCGAGTACTCGGGTTCGAGCATCACGCCCGACGCCATGTCGGCCACGCCGTCGATCAGCTCGATCTTGAGTGCGGTGATCTCGTCGGCGCCGAGCGACTCGGGATCGTCGGGACGCAGGAACGCCCGGAGCGAGTCGCGATGATCGATGGCGAGGATCGAGAACTTGCCCCGCGAGTCGCACAGACCGTCGAGACCCATCGGTCGATCGGTCGACGTCACTCGCCGGCGAGCGGGATCGTCGGGAGCGTCCACTCGCCGTTCGACCAGTCGTCCTGGATCCACGTGTGCTCGGCGTGGAAGCACGGCGGCGTGATCCGCTCGTCGTCGGTCAACTCGCCCGCGAGGTAGTTGAGGAACATCATGTTCCCGCTCGGGCACGCGACCGACGAGTGATATCCCTTGGTCACGAGGACCGCCTCGCGGTCGTACGCGGCGAACATCTCGTCGAAACCGTCCTCGGGCGCCCAGTTCCGCTGGACGACGAATCCTTCGGGTCGGTCGAACCGGAAGTAGTAGACCTCCTCGAGGTACGGCGAGCCGTCACGTCCATCATGGCGGTGCGGCGCCCAGCCGGCCCAGGTTCCGCGAGGCACGTACACCTCGTAGAGCACGAGCCGTTCGGCGGGCATGGGAGCCGAGAGGATGTGGTGCACCTGACGATAGGCCGTGCCGCCGCCGCGCAGCTCCTGTCGCATCTCGTCGGGCCGGAACACCCGGACCGGGTACTTGCCCTCTGCCGGCGCCGATCCGATCGAGAACTCGAAGGTGCTGTCGGACGCCGCCTGCACCCGGATCACCGTGCCGGGCGGGGCGTACACCACGTGGGGCATCTCGGTGAACATCGACTCGCGCGACAACTCGAACGTCTGGTCGCCTGCGATGACCGACCCCCGACCTGCGAGCGGGACGATCGCCGTCTCCTGTTCGACCAGGTGCGACGAGTGTGCGGCACCGGGCTCGAGTTCGATGACCGAGAACGACAGGAAGTCCCATCCGGCGTCGGCCGGCGTCACCTCGATCCGCGTGGCACCCTCGGGGTTCCGGGTGCGGTGATGCGCCAGATCGGTCTCGTGCATCGGACCGACCGATCGAGCGTGACGCATCGGGAAGCCCGAGTGCGAGAGCGGCTCACCGTCAGCGCCGACCTTGACCTCGGCGCGATGACCGCTCGACGCGTACGGATCGGCGTTCCCGGTCATCCCGAGGCCTCCTGTTCGATCTCGGCCACCGTGACGGGCCGGTTCTCCTCGTGCGACCGCAACGCTGCCTTCCCGATGACGAGCGGGGCGCGACCGTCGGCCCCCGACGCCGGGCTCGGTGCGTCGGGGCCCGCGTGCACGTACTCGACGAACGCCGCCCACTGGTCGAGGTAGCTCTGGGCGTACCGCTCGAGGAAGAAGTCCTGCAGGCGCGGTCGGCGCTCGCCGTCACCGGTCGAGATGCGGGCGTTGAACTCGTGGAGGTTGTCGGACTGCGCCATGCCGTTCCCGCCGAACGCCTCGACACGCTGGTCGTACCCGTACGTGGCCTTGCGGCTGTTGTCGATCGTGGTGATCGCACCGTTCTCATGGGTGAGCATCACGACCGCGGTGTCGATGTCACCGGCGTGGCCGATGGCCGGGTCGACGCGGACCGCGCCGCGGGCGAAGACCTCGACGACCTCGGATCCGGCGACGTACCGGGCCATGTCGAAGTCGTGGATGGTCATGTCGTTGAACATCCCGCCCGACGTGCGGATGTAGTCGATCGGTGGCGGGCCGGGATCGCGGCTCGTGATCCGCACCAGGTGCAGGTCGCCGATCGCGCCGTGTGCGACCGCGTCGGCGACGGCTTTGTGTCCGGGGTCGTATCGCCGGTTGAAGCCGATCTGCAGCTTCACCCCGCCATCGGCCACTGCTGCGAGGCCGCGGTCGACCTCGGCCACGCTCAACGAGATGGGCTTCTCGCAGAAGACGTGCTTTCCCGCCTCGGCGGCGACCACCATCGCTTCGACGTGGGTGTCGGTACTGGTGCAGATGGCGACCGCGTCGACGTCGTCGGCGCCGACCGCCTCGGCGAGGGAACCGGCGACCCGACACCCGAGCTGGTCGCCCAGACCGACCGACGCGTCGGCGACCACGTCGAACACGACCGAGACCGATGCTCCCTCGACCCGCCGAGCGAGCATCTCGGCGTGCATCCGACCGATCCGGCCGCAGCCGAGGACGGCGAACCGCACATCGGTCATGCACTCACCCCGTTCGGCGTCGCTGCGACCGGCGGCGAGGGCTCGGTGACGCGCGTGACGATGAGGTGACCCGACACCACCTCGGTCGGATGCGCGACGACCGGCTCCTTGAGCGGCTTCGAGCACACCGCGCCGGTACGCGCATCGAAGCGACCGAGATGCTTCGGGCAACGGACCTGCGGTCCATCGCCCTCGTCGACGAGGTCGCCGCCGCCGAGGTGAGCGTTGCCATGGGTGCACACCCCGTCGAGCGCACAGAACTCGTCCTCGGACACGCGTGCGACGGCATAGGTGCGGTCGGCGACGTCGACTCGATGCACCGTGCCGACCGGGAAACGTTCGACGGGTCCGAGGTCATCGGTTCCGTTGGGCCGGGCCCAGCCCACGGCCGACACCGAGCCCGCCATCGACTCGACGTCGGGGATCGGACGGTCGGGCACCACGTCGGCCGGATCGGACTGCTGGCGGCGGAGCGAGGAGAAGATCTCGGCGTAGGCCTTCCACGTGCTGGTGGTCGGCGCCGGGAGCGAGTCGGCGATCTCTGCGTGCAACGCGGGGAGTCGGTAGTACGGGACCGTCGGGAAGATGTGGTGCTCGACGTGGTAGTTCATGTTGAGGTAGAGGAACCGGAACACCGGATTCATCAACACGGTGCGCGTGTTCGCACGGTGATCGAGCACGTCCTCGGCGAGACCGAGATGCTGCGTCACGCCGAAGAACACCATCCCCCACACGCCGAGCGTCGACGGGATGACGCCGACCAGCAACACGGGCAGCCACGATCCGATCGCGATCGCCACGATCACGGGGATCAGATGGATCGCCACGGCCACTCTCGCCTGACGGACAAGGAGCGACCGCTCGGCCTCGGGGATGTAGTCCTCGGTCGGAGCGTCGAATCGCCCGAGCGCGAACTTGACGATCGCCCAGGTGAAGAACGGACCCTGTTTGACGCCGGTGAAGTTGAAGAGCCACCGACGCACCGTGCCGGGCCGGCCGAGCTGGATCTCGGGGTCGCGCCCCACGACGATCGTGTCGCTGTGGTGGCGGAAATGCGACCACTGCCAGTGCCCCGGTGTGCGGAGCGTCTGGAACGACGCAACGGCGTAGACCGCGTCGTTCACTCTCTGCGACGGAGTGGCGGTGCCGTGGCCGAACTCGTGCCAGCGGGCGTCGGACGAGCCGCCGTACAGCGCCCAGTAGGGCACGAAGGCGAGCAGCGACCACCAGACACCCTGGTTCACGAAGAGCCACGCGGCGAAGACTCCGAGGGCCACGAGGACGACGACGTAGATGGCCAGGTCACGCAACGGTCTCGCGTACTCGCGCGAGGACAGCTCGCGGAGTCGGTCGGGATCGATGGGCGGGACGAACCACTCGCCGTCGACGAGACCGGCGGATCGTGCTTCAGCGGCCGACGGACCGGCGACCGTGTAGTCGCGGTCGGGAGCCGGCCCGAGGAGGAGTTCGGTGGCTGCGCTCATGGTTCCAGTCTCGCGATCCGTTCTCTCTCAGGCCCGACGCTGAGCTGCCTTGCCGGCTACGACCTCGTCGTGAGCAGCGACGACCTCGGGTCGGTTCGACACCTCGGGCACACCGACCTCCCAGTAGGTGCCTCCCTCGGTCCATTCGTACTGATGGGTCTGCAGGGCGATGACGTAGGTCCGGTCGGACGTGCGAGCACGCCCGAGTGCATCCTCCAGTTCGGCGACGGTGTGGACCGTCTCCGCGTTGCACCCCTGTGCTTTGGCCAGCATCTCGAAGTCGACGCGCACGTGGGTGTTGTCACCCCGACAGTCGTCGAGCAGGTTGTTGAAGGGCACGCCGCCCTGGTTGATCTGCAAGCGGTTGATCACGGCGAACCCGCCGTTGTCACAGATGATCACGATCATCTTGTGACCCGAGACCACCGACGAGTACAGGTCGGAGTTCATCATCATCGTCGAGCCGTCGCCGACGAACACGATGACCTCCCGGTCGGGCATCGCCATCTTGGCGCCCCACCCGCCGGAGATCTCGTAGCCCATGCACGAGAAGCCGTACTCGCAGTCGAACGAGTTGATCTCGTTCGCCCGCCATCCGTTGTTGACCTCACCGGGGAACCCGCCGGCGGCCGCGAGTGCATAGTCGCCGGGCCGCTGGTTGCGGTCCGCCACGCCGACGACCTGCGCGTACGTGACCGGCTCGCCGTCGGGGGTGCCCGCGTCGTCGGTCGGCGCCGCGATCTTGTCGATGTACGCGTGGTAGCCCGCAGCCAGCGAGGCCGCCCGCTCGGTCCAGTCGTCAGCTCCACGGTGATCGCCGAGAGCTGCGCTCAGTTCTCGGAGGCCCTCCCGGGCGTCGGCCTGCAACGGGATCGAACGACGCTTCACGGCGTCGAAACGCGCCGTGTTGAGTCCGACGATCCGGACGTCGGGGTCCTGGAACACGGTCCACGACCCGGTGGTGAAGTCCTCGAGCCGGGAGCCGACGGCGAGCACGACGTCGGCGTTCTGGGCGAGCTCGTTGGCCGACTCGCAGCCCGTCACACCGATCGGACCGCCGTTGAGCGGATGGCGCGACACGAGGCTCGCCTTCCCGGCGACGGTCTCGACGACGGGGATGTTGTGCCGCTCGGCGAAGGCGGTCATCTCGGCCTCGGCGAACGAGTAGTGCACCCCGCCGCCGGCGAGGATGAGCGGACGTTTCGCCGAACGGAGCACCTCGGCGGCAACGGCGAGCTGGGCGGCGTCGGGTCGTGGACGCACGATGCGGTGCAGCGTCGGCTCGAGGAACTCGTCGGGCACGTCGAAGGCGAGCGCCTGGACGTCCTGCGGGAGACCGAGGAACGCCGGGCCGCAGTCGGCGGGATCGAGCATGGTGGCGATCGCCGCGGGCAACGACGTGAGGACCTGATCGGGCACGACGAGTCGATCCCAGTACCGGGTCACCGGCCGGAACGCATCGTTCACGGTGGTCGACGGCGATCCGAAGTGCTCGACCTGCTGGAGCACGGGGTCGGGTGTGCGGGAGGCGAACGTGTCGCCCGACAGGAGGAGCAGCGGCAGCCGATTGGAGTGGGCGACTCCGGCGGCGGTGACCATGTTGGTCGCACCGGGTCCGACCGACGACGTGGCGACCATGATCTGTCGTCGACGGACGGCCTTTGCGTACGACGTGGCCGCGAGCGCCATCCCCTGTTCGTTCTGGCCGCGCCATGTGGGCAGCACGTCCTGTTTCTCTTCCA
>JBCCTP010000197.1:0-7937 GCA_039198505.1 Actinomycetota bacterium
CGAGCGCGGCCTCGAATCGGCCGGCGAGTTCGAGGGCGTCACGATCAGCCGGGCGATGGGTACCCACGACGGCAAGGAAGGCATCGCCGCGTTCGCCGAGAAGCGCGCCCCCGACTTCACGGGCAACTGACCGCACACGTGGGGTTCGGCCCACGTGTTCCACCGGGCGGTGTCAGGCGGCGAGTGCCTGGGCGACGATCGACCACACGTCGGGATCGATGCCCAGACCGAAGTGGGACGAGCCGACCTCGACGTGGCGGATGTTCGTCGCCCACGGATCGATGCACGCCTTCCAGTCGACGACGGCGTCGGCCTTCGTGAAGATCGCCGTCGTGGGGAGCGTCAGGGGATCGGTCCGGTTCGCCTCCTCCCGGAGGTCGGCGATGCGTGCGCACTCCTCGGCACCGAAGCTCGATGCGCCAGCGGTGAAGCTCGGGCCACCTTGGGCGGGCGTGCCGAACGTGACCAGCCGCTCGACGAGATCCGGGCGGTTGCGCGCCGTCTCCCGGGCGATCACGCCGCCGAGCGACCACCCGAGCAGGTGCACCGGACGTCCGTCGCCGTCGGCCACGAGCCGCTCCAACACGGGCTCGAAGCGTTCGACGGTCTCCTCGACATCGCTCCCGTTTCGACCGAGCCCCCACGGAACGGCGTCGTGGCCGAGCGATCGGAGGTAGAGCCGGATCGGCGCGAGCGTCTCAGAGCCGGTGAGCCAGCCGGGGACGTCGACGACACGTCGACCGTCTCCTCGGGGTGCCTGGCGGAGCGAGTTGGCGCGACCGATCAGTCGGAACGGCTGGGTCGCGGCGGTCCACTCGCCCACGAGACGTGAGCGTCGGGGCGGCGCGGTCGGCGCGTCGGTGGTGGGGAGGTCGGGGCGGTCCATGACGGTGTCATGCATGTCGACAAGTGAACATGACACTGTCATACTCGTCAACGTGACTCCGGCCACGGACATGGACGACGCGGGCGTCGCGGACTCCGCCGACCGCTCCGACCCGATCGAGCGCGGCGGTCGCTCCCCCTCGGTGTCCGCCGATGCGGTCGTGGACGCGGCCGAGGTGTTGCTCGCCGAGGCGGGCTTCGACGGGATGTCGGTCCGACGGATCGCCGATGCGGTCGGGGTCTCCCGCCAGGTCGTGTACACGCACTTCGGCGGGATGGACGGCCTGCTCGACGAACTGCATCGGCGCCTGTCGCAGCGTCTCATCGACGCGGCCACCTCGGTCTCCGAGCCGACCGGCACGACAGCGCACCTGCTCGCCGCCACGGCCGGCTATCGATCGGTCGCGCGGCGCTGGCCCGATGCGTACCAGCTCGTGTTCGAGCGACCGGTCGCCGACTACTCGATCGGGCCCGACGCCGAGCGGTTCGGACTCGAGTCGTTCGGCCACGTCGTCGATGCAGCCGAAGCATGGCTGAGGGTCACCGCCGAGGTCGGGCGGCCGCGACGATCCGATGCGATCGACCTCGCCCGAGCCGTGTGGTCGACCGCGCACGGGTTCGTCGTGCTCGAACGCGTCGGCTTCG
Source organism: Actinomycetota bacterium (assembly GCA_039198505.1). Classification (GTDB taxonomy): domain Bacteria; phylum Actinomycetota; class Acidimicrobiia; order Acidimicrobiales; family Ilumatobacteraceae; genus Ilumatobacter_A. The sequence continues at coordinate 1,531 of JBCCTP010000197.1, forward strand.
CCGATCCGTCGGACACCGATCGCCTGTGCGACCGCGCCATCCGAGCGATCCTCGCCGGCTGGCACGCCTGAGGCGCCAGCGCGGCGCGCACCCCGTTCGGCCGTGCCATGCGGCGAATGTACCGGGCTTTACGTGAGCCGGAGGTAGCTCACCACCGAGTCGAGCGACTCCTCGATGAAGGTGCTGTCGGGGTCGTCACCCAGTTGACTCGGCGTGCTGTCCGAGTCGAGTCGGGCCGTCAACATCGCCGTCAGCTGGTCGATGCAGAACCGCGCGGCGACCGACGGGTCGGGGTGGCCGATCTCTGCGCTGCGCGCGACGAGGAGCGCCGTCAGGCCGTTGTCGAGCTGCCGTCGGAAGCGCTGGTACCGATCGCTCGTGGCGGGGTCGCTGAGTGCGACCTCGATCACGATCCGCTTGTAGCCGGGCCGGCGATCGCGGAGTTCGAGTGAATTGGACACGTAGGTACGGACGATGCTCCGGATGTCGTGCCCCTCCCAGCGGGCGGGGTCGACCGCGCCGATCCCCGCCGACTCGAGATCGCCCAGGATCCGATCGACCACGGCGGACACGAGCGTCGCCTTGTTCGTGAAGTGGTGGTAGAGCGATCCGACGGAACGACCCGCATGACGGGCAACGTCGGTTACCGACGTGTCGGCGACACCGTTGCGACCGAACAGCGTCTCGGCCGCGTCGAGAAGGGCGTCCTGCGTCCGAACGCTCCTCTCCTGTTCTCCACCTCGGGTCCACCGGTCTCCCGGGGCCGACGGTGTGGTCGTCGTCGACATCTCGTCCATGTTGCCCCGTCGCTCACCGCGTCGAGTTGACCGTGGCTCGCCGCGCGACTAGAACTCGAATTCTAGTTCGATTTCAAGGAGAGACACCATGTCGAACACCGTCCTCGTCACGGGAGCGTCGAGCGGCATCGGTCGCGCGACCGCCCACCACTTCGCCGACGCCGGTTGGACCGTCGTCGCGACGATGCGCGACGTCTCCGCGGCGGGTGACCTCGCCGAGGTCGACAACGTCCACGTCGCCCCGCTCGACGTCCTCGACCACCGGTCGATCGGGGCCGCCGTCGACGACGTCCTCGATCGCATGGGCCAGATCGACGTCCTGGTCAACAACGCCGGGTACGCCAGCTTCGGCCCGATCGAGGCGACGCCGATCGATGCGTTCCGCCGACAGTTCGAGACGAACGTGGTGGGGCTGGTCGCGATGGCCCAGGCCGTGCTCCCCTCGATGAGGTCCCGGCGATCCGGCGTGATCGTCAACATCAGCTCCCCCGCCGGGAAGATCGGATTCCCGCTGGGCTCGGCCTACTGCGGATCGAAGCATGCGGTCGAAGGAATCTCCGAGGCGATGAGCCACGAACTCGCACTGGTGGGCGTGGCGGTCAAGATCATCGAGCCCGGTGCGATTCGGACCGACTTCGCCACACGCTCGCTCGAACTGCACGCCGACGCAGTGCCGGGCGACTATCAGCCGCTCGTCGACGCGACGCGGGCGAGCTTCGCAACCATCGACGACACAGCGTCGCCGCCGGAGATCGTCGCCAGGGTGGTGTTCGATGCGGCGACCGACGGTAGCGATCGACTGCGATACACGGCCGGTGACGACGCCGTCGGAATGATCGAAGCCCGGGCGAGCGCTGGCGACGAAGCGTTCGTGCGAGGACTGCGCGCCCGGGTGACCGGCTCCGTCTGACGCGACCGCTCAGCCCGGCCAGCCTGGCACGCCGTCGTCGAGTTGCACGCCGGCGGAGTTCAGGAAGCCCGACACGAGTCGATAGAAGCCGGCGGTGATCAGGAGCTCGACCAACTCGGCGTCGTCCCACCTGGTGGCCAGCGTCGACCAGGTCGCGTCCGACACGCAGTCGTCGGCGTGCAGGTCGTCGGCCAGGGCGATGAGCGCGAGGTCATCGGCGGACCAGTCGTGATCGGACGGGTCCCGCACGAGTGCGGCGATCTCGTCGTCGGTGAGTCCGGCGTCGCGCCCGATCACGGTGTGCTGACCGAACTCGTACTCGGCGCGGGCGTTCGCGCCGACGCGCAGGATCACGAGTTCCCGCTCGCGCTCGGGCAGCAGCCCACGATTGAGGATGAAGCCGCCCATCAGGTTGAACCGCTTGAGCAGCTTCGGATGGCGACCGAGAACACCGAAGATGTTGAGCGGCTTGCCGTCGTGCGTGAGGGCGGACGAGAGGATCTCCGCGAGTTCGCCCTCAGCGTTCGAGACGTCGACGGGTTCGATCCTCGGTTCCGTCGGTCGCTCACTCACGCTGTGCCCTCCGCGTCGAGGCGGTCGATGAAGCCGACGATGGCGTCGTTGAAGACGTCGTTCTTGTCGCCGGCCACCATGTGTCCGGCGCCCTCGATGTCGGCGAACTCGGCGTGCGGGACGTACGACAGGAACTTCTTGGCGCCGTCCTCGGAGAGGAGGTCGCTCTGCCGGCCCCGCACGAGGAGCGTCGGGATCGTGAGCGACCGCGCCGCGTCCTCGAGTGCTTCGGCCCGCCGGTCGAACTCGATGATCCGGGTCTCGTCGGTTCCCTCGTGTTTCCCCCACATGAAGGCCGGATCCCAGTGCCAGTACCAGCGGCCGTCGTCGCGGAGCCGGACGTTCTTCTTGAGCCCGTCGAGGTTCGACGGACGGGGTCGATGTGGGTTGTAGGCGGCGACGGCGTCGGCGACCTCCTCGAGATCGGCGAACCCGGTGTGCATGTGTTCGAACATGAACGACCGGATGTGATCGACGCCCTCCGGTTCGATGTTGGGTGCGACGTCGACCAGCACGAGTGCCCGGGCGATCGGCTCGTCGGCCCAGTGCACCGCCATGAGCGACGACGTGCCGCCGAGCGATGCGCCGACGAGCACGGGCGACTCGAACTGTCGGGCGACCGCCATGACGTCGCCCGGGAACACCTCGGCGCCGTAGTCGCCGTCGGGCGACCAGTCGCTGTCTCCGTGGCCGCGCATGTCGACCGAGGCGACGCGGAGACCGCGCCGGGCGAGGTCGCGCATCGCTCCGCCCCAGGAGTGGCGGGTCTGGCCGCCACCGTGGAACAGCAGCACCACCGGGGCACCGGGATCGCCGACGATGTCAGCGGCCAACGTGACGCCGTCGGCTCCGTCGAGGCGGATGGTCTCGACGTCGAGCGTGTCGGCGGCCGACGCGCCCTCGCTGTCGCTCACGCGCCCGATCCGGTGCGGGCGAGGACGTCTTTCGAGATGATCGTCTTCATGATCTCCGACGTGCCGCCGTAGATCGTGGTGATCCGGGCATCTGCGTATGCCCGGGCGATCGGGTACTCGAGCATGTAGCCGTAGCCCCCGAACAGTTGGAGGCACCGGTCGACCGTGCGGACCTGCAGCTCGGTCCCCCACAGCTTCGCCTGCGCCGCTGTCGACGCCGACAGGGTGCCCTCGTTCAGCTTCTCGACGCACTGGTCGATGAACGGCTGGGTCACGTCGATCTCGGTGGCGATCTCAGCCAGGACGAACTTCGTGTTCTGGAACGAGCCGATCGGCTTGCCGAAGGCGGCCCGCTCGTTGACGTAGTCGATCGTCCATCCGAGCGCCGCCTTCGCGACGGCGACGCCGTAGAGCCCGATCGCCAGACGCTCCTGCGCGAGATTGAAGCCGAGATACTCGAACGCCTTGCCCTCGTCGCCCAGCAGGTTGGTCGCAGGCACCCGCACGTCGGTGAAGCTGAGCTCGGCGGTGTCGGCCGAGTGCTGGCCGACCTTGTCGAGGTTGCGACCGCGCTCGAAGCCCTCCATCCCCCTCTCGAGGACGAGGAGCGACATCGACGAGGCGCCCGCCTTCGGATCGCCGGTCTTGCACACCGTGATGACCAGGTCGGAGTTGATGCCGTTGGTGATGAACGTCTTCGAGCCGTTGACGACGTACTCGTCGCCGTCCTTCACCGCCGTGGTAGCGATGGCTTGGAGGTCGGACCCAGTGCCCGGCTCGGTCATGGCGATGGCGGTGATCAGCTCACCTGAGGCGATGCCGGGCAGCCATCGCTCGCGCTGTTCCTCGGTGCAGTACTCGAGGAAGTACGGCGTGGTGATGTCGTTGTGGAGCAGCAGACCGTTGATGCCGCCGCCGAGGTTGAGCGCCGCCGCCTCCTCGTTGAGGATGGCGTTGAACCGGAAGTCGTGGATGCCTCCCCCGCCGTACTCCTCGGGGATCGCCATGCCGAGGAATCCGTGTTTGCCGGCCTCGACGTAGACGCTGCGGTCCATGATCCCGGCCCGCTCCCAGTCGTCGACGTGCGGCACCAGTTCGGCCTCGGCGAACGATCGGAAGCTGGCCCGGAAGAGGTCGTGTTCCTCGGCGTAGATCGACATCACCCCAGCTTGGTGCACGGGAGGCCCCCGTCATCAACCGACCCGTAGCGTGACGCCGTGTTCCTGTACGGCGTGATTAACGCGAGCCCCGACTCACTGGCCGACTTCTCGATCGCCACCACGGCGGACGCCGCGGTCGACCGAGCCCGCGGCCTCCTCGCCGACGGTGCCGACGCGATCGATCTCGGTGGGCAGGGATCGACCGATGCCGCCGAGGTCGTGTCGTGGGAAGACGAGTGGGAGCGCATCGCCGACATCGTCCCGGCCCTGGCCGCGCTCGACGTCGACGTGTCGATCGACTCGTGGAAGCCACCGGTCGTGCGGCGTGCGCTCGATGCCGGTGCGACCGTCATCAACGCCGCCGACGGCATGCAGCTCGACGACACCTGGAAGATCGCCGCGGAGTACGACGTGCCGATCGTGCTCCCGTTCCTGTCCGGGCCGAACCCGCGGGAAATGGAGATGGTCGAGCGCGACCCGCTCGGCACCATGGTCGCCTTCTTCGAGGACCGCCTGAAGGTGGCCGACCGGTTCGGTCTTCGGGCGCGATGCCTGCTCGATCCGGGCACCGGCTTCGCGCCGTCGAACTGGCCGTGGGAACAGCGCTACCTCTACCAGAAGGAGGTGTACTCGGGGCTCGAGCGGCTCCGGGTGTTCGACCTCCCGCTCTACATCGCGCTGCCGTGGAAGGAGACGGCCCAGCACGACGAGCTGCTCGACATCGTCATCGAGCAACGACCCGAGTTCGGGCGCGTGCACGTACCCGCCAAGGTGCGCGCACGCCAACGGGCACTGGGCGTCCTCTGACCGTCTCGGACTCGGCCGCACGAAGCAGCACGAATCGGACCCCGCACGGGATGTGCGGTTTCTACACGTAGCCGGGTGGGGTGGGGCGAGCGCCGTCGATCGGGGTGGCGAGCGAGATTCGGTCGCCCACGGGCACGACCCGGTCGGGTCGGTCGGGGCCCACCTCGACCCAGCGGGCGTCGAGGTTGTCGATGCGTCCGAGATGCCGTCCGGCGCCGTGACGCTCCTCGAGGGTGTACATCACGCCGCCGTGGGTGACGGCCAGGACGGGGAGGTCGCCCGGCATCGTGCCGGCCAGTCCGACCAACGCCGGGACGATCCGTGCGAGGAGGTCGTCGTCGGATTCGAAACCCGGTGGCGTTCGCCACGCGGCGACGGCACCGGGGTACCGCTGATCGATCTCGACACGGGTGAGCCCCTCCCACTCGCCGGCGCTCCGTTCCATGAGGCCGGCTTCCGGTGTGGGCGCCGGCAACCCGAGTCCCTCGGCGAGGATCTCGGCGGTCCGTGATGCACGCTCCAACGTCGACGAGGCCACACCGGCGAACGGGCCGACCTCGGTCGCTGCAGCGATGGCCGAACGCGCCTGCGCGAGTCCGACGTCGGTCAGGGGCGGATCGGCCTGTCCCTGCCAGCGGCGTTCGGCGTTCCAGGTCGACTGTCCGTGTCGGACGAGGAGAACCCGGCGAGCACTCATGACGCTGCTCGCAGCGATGCGATCGGACGCCGCCGCTCGACGTTGAGGGGCACCGACGAGCCGTCGGCTCGGACGAGATCGGGAGCACCCGATCGATCGTCGGCGTGCCCGGCGCGGTCGAGGATGGTGGCCATCACCTCGGCCGCCTGGACCGACAGCGACTGCAGGGACCGATGTCGATGGAGCCGGCTCCCGAGATCGACCTGACCGACGGCGTCGACGCCGCAGGTGCGAGCGACGTCGATGAGCAGCCCGACCTCGACCCCCCATCCCTGCTCGAAGGTGAGCCGCTCGACGACCGACCGGCGCACGGCGTACTCGCCCGCGAGCGGCTGGGCGACCTCGGCGAGTTCGGGGAACCAGCGCGACAGCATCGGTCGGGCGACCAGCTCGGTGGTCCTGCCGCCGCCGCCGTCGCTGGTGGGTCGGTCGTACAGCGCCTTGACCAGTGCGACCGTGTCGTCGGTGAGGATCGGCAGCGCCAGCTTCTGGATCCACTCGGGTTCGAGGCTCGTGACGTCGCCGTCGCACCACACGACGACGTCGCCG
>JBCCTP010000198.1:0-7936 GCA_039198505.1 Actinomycetota bacterium
ACGTACCACTCGTCGCTCTCGACCCCGACGAGGGTGGTGCCGAGATCGGCTCCCTCGAGGCTGAGTCGTGGCGGCGACGTGCGAGCCACGATCCGACGTTCGTTCGACGCCGGCTCACCCAGCAGGTCGCCACCGGCCGACGTGTCGAAGACGACAGTCCGGCCGGTGTCGTCGAGGTCTGGATGTGCGTGCACGCCGGCGGTCGGCAGCACGCCGTCGGCCGCAGCCGTGAGTCGGTCGAGCCGATCCCGGGAGAGCGTCGCGAGGAGGATCTCTCCGTCATCGCCGGCACCCATCGCGGGCGACTCGATGAGTTGGAGCTCGCTCGCCTTGGTGACGAAGGCGATCAGGTCGCCGTCACCGGCCACGACCGGCTGTGACGACGGCGCCACGCCCGCGACGATCCCACCGGCGGGATCGTCGGGGTCGACCGCACCACTCACCAGGCGGGTCGAGACTTGCTCATCGGCCGACACGATGCCGTCACCGTTGCTGTCGCGGTCGGCCACGAAGACCTGTGACGGGCACGACGCCTCACAGACCGGGTAGCGGCCGGGCGCGAGAGCCGGGTCGGACGCCGTGAAGGCGACCACGGTGCCGTCTCGGCTGATCGATGGCTCCGACGCGCCGGTCGAACTCGGCTCCCCGTCGGGCGTCATCGAGATGAGGTCGACGGCGAAGAACGGGTCGGGCTCGTCGACCTCCCACACGAAGACCTGCCGCGTCGCGGCGGCACCCTCGACCAGACCGGTCCCCCAGCCGGGGACGGCCTCGTCGGAGGTCGCGTCCGATCGGTACGCCAGGCGTTCTCCGTCGTCGGAGAGAACGGGCTGATCGATCCCGGCGTGCTGGAACAGCGTGTCGGGGATGTCGACCGGCATTCCGGCGACGAGTCGCGAGCGCTGCGGATCGCTGACCGGCACCGTGAGATCGACGAGTGACACGGTGGTGATCCCGTCCCACTCGTAGAGATGGTCGGCGGGATGCGTGAAGGCGACGAGCGTGCCGCTCCGCGAGGTGGTGGGCCGCTCGACGACGACGTCGTCGCGGGCGATGCCACCGGTTCCCGGCCGGGTCGACACCAGCTCCCAGTCCTCGAGTTCGCCGCCCTCACAGTGCGGGAGCGTCTTGCGATAGACGTCCCAGCGCTCACCCGAGTCGTCGTCGCGGAACACGTCGAGCGCGAGTTCGGTGACGATGGCGACCACACAGCCGTCGCCGGAGATGACCGGCATGGCCGAGTCGCCGGTGCGGAGGCCCTCGGGAACCGAGATCAACTCGACGCTCTCGTCGGTCTCACGATCGGTGAGGAACACCGACATCCGCATCTGCGGTCCGTCCTCGGCGTCGGTGGCGTCGGACGGCGCCGGCGCCACGTCGGTCTGCGACGGGCCGTGGTACACGACGTACCGGCCGTCGCCGGACACCGACGGCATTCCCGTCAGCGAGCCGGCGCCGACGGCCGCGGCGTCGCCGAGGACGAGCGGTACGTCGGCGGGCAGAGGAGTGACGCCGGGGCGCGCGCCGACCGGGGCGGGTCCGGCGCCGAGCAGCATGCTCGCCGCCACGGTGGTGGTGATCGCGATGAGCACTCGTCTCATCGGTCCCCGTCGGGCCACGTCGCTCCTCGTGTTGTCAGCTCGGCGACAACAGGAACGGCCCTGCAGTCGCGTCGGTCGGCGGAAAGTGTGCCAGAACCCGACGGCGAACCTCATTCGGGCTCGGAGCCGCTCGCCGAGCCACTCCACAGCCGGATCAGTGCGTCGACGAGTCCGTGCAGTGAGTGATCGGTCGCAACGGCGTCCGACTTGAGCCCGAGATCACGGATCGACGCGTCGGTCGTGGGTCCGATCGCGACCACCGCCGGACGGTCGACGGGCCGCCGCAGAGGGTCGGTCTCCCGATCCGTCATGGCCTCGGCCCACGACTCCGCGGCCGAGCCGCTCGTGAACACGACGACGTCGCTGTCGGCGATCCGTGCGATCTCGGCAGGGGTCGGGTGACGGGTGCGGGTCTCGTAGGCCGTCACGGCCGTGACCGAGTGGCCGAGCCGTCGGAGGCCCTCGACGAGCGTCGGGGCCGCCCGATCGGCCTGCGCCACGAGCACCGTCGTGGGAGCCTGCCCCGCGAACTCGTCCACCAGCGCGGCGGCGAGCTGGCGCTCGGGCACGACGTCGACCGCACGCCCGGAGGCTGCGGCGAGCCGATCGGCCGTGACCGTCCCGACCGCAGCGAGTCGGACCGACGGATGAGACGCCGCCGCCCGACCGACACGGTCGGCGCCTTCGCCCGAGGTGACGACGAGCCACCGGTGCTCGTCGAGTCGATCGAGCTCCTGCTCGAGACCGTCACCAGCGGCGTCGACGACCTCGATCAGCGGGACGTGGACCACCTGGGCACCGACCGCCTCCAGCAGATCTCCGAGCCGGCCTCGTTCCTGACGGGTGACGACCACTCGGCACCCGTCGAGCGGGCGGACAACGACGGCGCCCGTCATCTGACGGTCATCCCCCGGTGGCGACGAGCAGGTCCCGCGCGAGCGCAACGGCTCGAGCGAGGTCGTCTCCGGACGCCGGCTCGGTGCCACGGGAGTCGGTGACGTCGGCCGACAGGCCGATCGACCGTCGGACGCCGCCCAGGGCCGACTCGGTTCCGAGGAACGCCGTGAGCACCGCGCCCGACACATGGGCACCGACCGGCGACGAGCATCCCGCGCCGAGCTCGGCGAGGAAGGCGCGCTCGATCTCGACCGCACGCCGCGTGGCGCCGTGGTCGATGGCGGCGACGGCCGATCGGGTCCGTTGATCGTCGGCCCGCACCTCGACAGCGACACACCCCTGTCCGACCGCCGGCACGAAGACGCCGGGATCGAGCGTCTGGTCGATCCGATCGGTCAGCTCGAGGATCTGGAGCGCAGCGACCGCCATGACGATGGCTCCGCCCTCGGGCACCTTCTCGAGTCGCGTCCCGATGTTGCCGCGCAGTTCGGCGAAGCGCAGGTCGGGCCGCTCTCCACCGAGCTGCGCTCGACGCCGAACCGAGCCGGTCGCGACCGTGGCGCCCTCGGCGAGTGCGTCGAGCGACGAGCCGATCAGGGCGTCGCGGGTGTCGCGCCGTTCGAGGAACGCCGCGAGGACGAGCCCCGGCTCGGTCGTGGAGGGCAGGTCCTTCGCGGAGTGGACGGCGAGATCGGCGCGCCCGTCGAGCACCGCCTGCTGGATCTCCTTCACGAACACGCCCTGACCACCGATCTGGTGGAGGGACACGTTCGCCGACTGCGTGCGATCGCCCTGCGTCTCGACGGGCACCAACGTGACGGTCGTTCCGGTCGCACGTCCGACGGCATCGGCCACGGCGGTGGATTGCGCCATCGCCTGGGGGGATCCGCGGGTCGCGAGCCGCAGGACGTCGGAGCCGGACACCGCTCGACGCCCGTTCAGCGGAGGTCGAACAGGTCGCGCACGGCGGCGGCGTTCCGCTCGCCCTGCGGCGTGCCCGCCTGCGACTTCAGGCGCACCGACGGCTCGTGGAGCAGCTTGGCCACGATGGCCCGCGTGAGCTGTTCGACGTCGGACCGCTGGCTCTCATCGAGCCCGTCGAGACGACCGGCGAACCGCTCGACCTCGCTGCGCCGGACGGCCTCGGCCGCAGTGTGCATCGACGCCACCAGCGGTGCGGCCTGCCGTGCCGCCGCCTCGAGCTCGAAGTTCTCGACCTCCTCACGCACGATGCCCCGCACGAGCTCGGCTTCGAGCCGGCGGGCGTCGCGGCCGCGGTCGGCCCAGTCGCGGAGGTCGTCGAGGTCGCGCACCGTGACGTGATCGAGGAGCGACACCGCGGTCTCGACGTCGCGCGGCATGCCGATGTCGATGACGTGCAGCGGCTGCTCACTCCCGGAACGGGCCGAGCGCACCAGGTCTTCGGTGATCACGGGTCGGCCCGAGCCGGTTCCGGCGACGATGACGTCGGCGTCGGCGACGCACGCACCGAGTGACTCGAAGCCGACGGCGGTGGCGCCGATCCGCTCGGCCAGAGCCGCCGCTCGTTCGGTCGACCGGTTGACCACGGTGACCTCGGCGCGTCCGGCCTTGTGCACGGCCACGGCCACGCCCTCGCCCATGGAACCGGCACCGACCACGAGGACACGGCGTCCGTCGAGCGGTCCGAGGGTGTCGGTGAGCATCTCGACGGCGGCATGACTGACCGACGCCGTGCCGCGGCCGATCGAGGTCTCGGAGCGAGCTCGCTTGCCCGTGCGCAGCGCGGTCCGGAACAGCAGATCGAGCGATGATCGGGACGCAGACTCGTCGCGGGCGGTGGCCCACGCCGACCGCACCTGACCCAGGATCTCGCTCTCGCCGAGGACGGCCGAATCGAGACCGCTGGCCACCTCGAACAGATGGGTGACCGCACCCGCATCGTGCTGACTGAACAGTGACGGGCTGAGGTCGTGGAGCTCGATGTCGCCGAGCTCACACAGGAAGTCGCAGATGTCGTCGTAGGCGCCGTGGAATCGCTCGGCCACCGCGTAGATCTCGGTGCGGTTGCACGTGGACAGGACCACGGCTTCGCGCACGTGGTCACGGCGTGCGACGGACGCCGCTGCCTTGGCCAACTCGTCGGCGGGAACGCTGAGACGCTCGAGGAGGTCCAGCGGACCACTGCGCTGGTTGACGCCGACGACGAGGAGGGACATGGCGGTGCCAGCCTACGAGACCTGGCCGCCGCGACCAGCCCCCGGCACCGCTCGCAACGTCGCCGCCCGACGCGCGTTGGCTCGGCGCTGCTCGTGGTACGAGAGGATCTGCAGCTCGACCGACAGGTCGACCTCACGCACGGTGATGCCGTGCGGGGCGGTGATGCCGTGGGGTGCGAAGTTGAGGATGCTCGACACGCCGGCGGCGACGAGTGCATCGGCCGCCGCCTGGGCAGCCGAACCGGGGGTCGCGACCACGCCGATCGAGATGTCGTTGGCGGCGACGAGACCGGCGAGCTCGTCGACGTGGCTCACGGTGACGCCACCGACGTCGGTGCCGACCTTCTCGCTGTCGACGTCGACGATGCCGCCGACGAGGAAGCCGCGCTGCATGAAGCCGCCGTATCCGGCGAGCGCCTGACCCAGGTTGCCCGCACCGACGATGACGACGGGCCACTCCTGCATGAGACCGAGCTCGCGCTTGATCTGGTACAGCAGGAACTCGACCTCGTAGCCGACACCACGCGTCCCGTAGCTGCCCAGGTACGAGAGGTCCTTGCGCACCTTCGCGGCGTTCACGGCGGCGAGTTCGGCGATCTCCTCCGACGAGATCCGGGTCACGCCGGCGTCGAACTGTTCGTCGAGGAGTCGGAGGTAGACCGGGAGGCGTTCGACGGTGGCTTCGGGGATGCGGCGACGGCCGCTCCGACTCGTCATGACCGCTCCTCCGAGCCGGTCGCGTCGAGCCGGTCGAGAGAGGTCGACACGGGGGACATCGCAATGGACATCACCCCCGTAGTTCACCACGCATGTGCACGCGTTCACAAAGCCCTGCGGGCCGGTTTCGGGTGAATTTCGTCGCACCTACAGCCGGGCGAGCGACACGATCCCGGCGACGAGGATCACGGCGAGCAACAGTCCGAGCGTGAGGGTGGTCGCAGGGCGCACAGGTTCAACCTACCGGTCGCCCGACGACGGTCGCCGGGACAGGTCGACGGGCTGTGCGACGGCAACCGGATCGCCGCCGTCCGAGGCCTCGCTGGACACTGCAGTGATGGTGACCTGGTCACCGACGTCGAGATCGAGTTCGTCGCGGGCGGACCGCTGGTTCATCACGATGGCGAGCAGGCCGGAGGAGTCGACGAGGAGGCCGACGGATCCACCGACGACGTCGGCGAACGACGTCGCTCGCTGCACGACTCGGGTGGTGCCGCCCGTGGGATCGGTCGGCGCGCTGATCCTGACCGAGAGTCGGTCGCCGAACGAGGCCGGGAGATCGTCGGGGCCGACGTTGAGTTGGGCGTTGCCGAACCGGTCGCACCAGAGGACCTGGGCGATGACCTGTTCGTCGTCGGCCTGGGGAAGCGCGACGACGCCGGGTGTCAGGAGATCGGGGTCGATCAGGTCGCCGAGTTCGGCGAGGTCGACGCCGTTACACAGGTGGGCGGCGGCGGGGGCGAACACGTCGCGACCGTCGAACGTGGCACCGGGCGACGGGAGCCGGTGGTCGGCGCTGGTGAGCTCGACCACCCGTCCGGCACCACCGGCGAGGGCGACGGCGGGGGCGAGCAGTCCGTTGTCGGGGCCCACGAGCACGCCGTCGCCGCCGAGCACCTCGATGGCGACGCCGCGCCGATCGGAGCCGACACCGGGGTCGACGACGGCGATGATGACCCCGGACGGCACGTACCCGATGCTCCGGGCCAGCGCGAGCGACCCGGCACGGACGTCGAACGGGGCGACACCGTGGGTGAGATCGATGACCCGTGCGTGCGGTGCGAGATCGGCGATGACCGAGTGCACGACGCCGACGAACTCGTCCTGGAGCCCGTAGTCGGAGAGGAACGAGATGTGGTCGTACCGGCGGCCCATGACCGCGGCGACGCTACCGCTGAGTCCGAGCCCGGACGCGACGGGGCCGGTGCCAACCCCCCGATGGCACCGGCCCGACGTCGGCGCGTTCCACCGTTTCCGGTGGATGCGTCTCCACGTCCCTCAGCTTAGGGGGCTGGTGACCGTGTGAAAAGGGGCACGCCGAAAAAGACGGGATTCGAACTTCGTGTGTCGGGCCGGCCTACCCCAGCTCGCGGCTCCGCGCGGTGGCCGAGGCGACGGCGTCGCGGACCGTGCCGCGGAGGTCGTGGGCGTCGAAGCGAGCGAGCCCGGCCGCGGTCGTTCCGCCCGGGGACGTGACCTGCTCGCGCAGTGTGGCCGGATCGGCCGCATCGTCGTCGAGGAGGGCCGATGCACCGACGAAGAGCTGGCGCACCGTGCGCTCGGCGACGTCGCGTGCGATGCCCTCGTCGATCGCCGCGTCGATCAGCGACTCGGCGAGCAGGAACACGTACGCGGTACCGGAGCCGATGACGCCGGTGAACGCATCGAGCTGGTCCTCGCGCAACACATCGACCGTGCCGACCGCGCGCAGGAGACCCGACGCCCACTCGAGGTCCTCGTCCGAAGCGTGGGCACCCGCGCAGATCGCTGCGGCCCCACGGCGCACGAGCGCCGGGGTGTTGGGCATCGCCCGCACGACGGCGACCCGCCGGTCTCGAGACGTGGCGGCACCGGCAGCGGCGTCGTCGAGTCGCTCGGTCGTCAGGCCCGCAGCGATCGACAACACGCGACGCGCGCCGGCGACGACCGCGTCGCGCACGGCGTCGGGAACGCCGTTGGGCTTCACGGCGATGATCGCGGCGGCGCACGACGGGATCGCGTCGACCACGTCGACCGTCGGGAATCGCTCCGCCAGTTCGCTGCGGCGCTCGTGGATCACCTCGACGACGGCGATCGAGCCGCTCACCGCTCCGGAGTCGACGATCCCGCCGAGCAGGGCGGCCCCCATGTTGCCGCCACCGACCACGACGAGTTCGTACGGCGAGTCGCTCACGATCGGGACCGTAAACGATCGGTGACCGGGCGAGCGCAGAGGTGTGTGCCGACTCCCTCGAGCGCGCCCGCCCGGTCACCCCCTCCGTGCGTCGCGAACCTCGACGAGCGGAAGCAGATCGCGCAGATTTCCGTCGATCCGGCGACTCACGTCAGCTCATCCCGTCCGTTCGGCCGGATGTGCTGACGCAGCCCCGAATGGGGCAGACCGCCGCTAGGCGGCTGGGAGGCGTTGCCTCCGCGTTGGTTTTCCTCCAAAGAAAATATGGCTTTTATTTGCCACGAGCTAAACAAGCATTTGATCATGGCGCTCAAAAGTAACCGTACAGTAGCAATCAGTGAAGACAAGAA
>JBCCTP010000199.1:0-7923 GCA_039198505.1 Actinomycetota bacterium
CGACGGGCACCGCCGACATCAGCGCCCGCGTGTACGGGTGCGCCGGCGCGCGGTACAGCGCCTGGCGCTCGCCGATCTCGACGATCTTGCCGAGGTACATCACCGCGACGCGGTCGGACACGTGGCGCACGACCGACAGCTCGTGGGCGATGAACAGGTACGCGATGCCCCGCTCCTTCTGGATGTCGCGCAGCAGGTTGACCACACCCGCCTGGACCGACACGTCGAGCGCGGAGACCGGCTCGTCGAGCACGATGAACTTCGGGTCGAGTGCGATGGCGCGGGCGATGCCGATGCGCTGACGCTGACCGCCGGAGAATTCGTGCGGATACCGGTTCCCGTGCTCGGGCTGCAGGCCCACGCCGGCGAGCAGATCGGCGACACGCTGCTTGCGGTCGGCCCGACTCATGTCGGAGCGGTGGATGGCCAGCGGCTCGCCGACGATGTCGTTGACCGGCAGCTTCGGGTTGAGCGACGCGTACGGGTCCTGGAAGACGATCTGGATCTCCTGGCGGAGCTTCTGCAGATCTCGCGACGACATCTCGGTGACCTCGCGGCCGTCGTACTTCACCGACCCGGAGGTGGGCTCGTGGAGCCGCAGGATCGCGCGGCCGCAGGTGCTCTTGCCCGATCCCGACTCGCCGACCAGGCCCAACGTCTCGCCCGCGTCGATGTCGAACGACAGGCCCGACACCGCCTTGACGTGATCGATGACCCGCTGGAACAGGCCGTCGCCCTTGATCGGGAACTCCTTGACGAGGTCGCGCACCTCGAGGAGGGCGCTCACGACGCCGTCCCGGCCGTGGTGCCCGCGTACAGCATCGACGGATCGTCGAGGTCGGCGACCTCGTGCCAGAAGTGGCAGGCCACCTGGTGTTCGTCCTGGTCGCAGTCGACGAGCTCGGGCTCGACGCGTGCGCACGTGTCGCGAGCCATGGGGCAACGCGGCCGGAACATGCACGCCGCGGGCGGATCGATGAGCGTGGGTGGCGCACCCGGGATGGGCACGAGCCGATCGGCTTCGGAGTCGAGCTCGGGGATCGAGCCGATGAGCCCGGCGGTGTAGGGCATGCGCGTGCTGTGGAAGATCTGGTCGACCGTGCCGGTCTCGACGAACCGACCCGCATACATGACACCGACCCGGTCGGCCATGCCGGCGACCACGCCGAGGTCGTGGGTGATGAGCACGATCGCGGCTCCCACCTGGTCCTTCACGTCGAGGAGTGTCTCGAGGATCTGCGCCTGGACCGTGACGTCGAGCGCCGTGGTCGGCTCGTCGGCGATGATGATGTCGGGGTTGTTGATGATCGCCATGGCGATCATGACCCTCTGGCGCATGCCCCCCGAGAACTCGTGCGGGTAACTCTTGGCCCGACGGCGCGCCTGCGGGATGCCGACGAGGTCGAGCATCTCGATGGCGCGCTCTCTCGCGATCTTGGGTGCGATGCGCTCGTGGGCCAGCACGGCCTCGGACAACTGCCGCCCGATGGAGTACACGGGGTTGAGCGAGGTCATCGGATCCTGGAAGATCATCGAGATGTGGTTGCCGCTCAGCCCACGCACCTCGCGATCGGGCTGACCGAGCAGCTCCTGGTCGAGGTAGCGCGCCCGGCCCGTGATCCGGGCCGTCTTGGGCAGGAGTCCCATGAGCGCCATGGTCGACACCGACTTGCCGCTGCCGGACTCGCCGACGATGGCGAACACCTCGTTGCGGTGGACCTGGTAGCTGACGCCGCGGACGGCCTCGACGTTGCCGTCGTCGGTGGGGAACGAGACGCGCAGGTCCTCGACGTCGAGGATCGGGCGTTCGTCGAGCCCGACGACCGGTGAGGCGCTCTGCTCGAGTGCGCTCACTGGCGCACCCGCGTCTGCTTCGGGTCGAAGGCGTCGCGCAGACCGTCGCCGATGAAGTTGATGGTGAGTGCGATCACGATGATGAACACACCCGGCCACCAGAACAGCCACGGCCGCACGTTGAAGGCGGTCCGATAGGTCTGGACCTGCTGACCGAGCGACTGCTCGGTCACGCCGAACCCGAGGAAGGCGAGGGCCGCCTCGATGAGGATCGCCGCCGAGATGAGCAGCGTCGCCGACACGATGATGGAGCCCATCGTGTTGGGCAGCATGTGCTTCCAGATGATCCGCCGGTTGGACGCGCCCAGCGCATGTGCGGCCTCGACGAACTCCTTCTCGCGCAGCGAGAGGAACTCGGCGCGGATCACGCGAGCCGTGGTGAGCCAGGCGAGGCAGGCGATGATCAGCGCCCCGATGAGCACACCCTCGGTGTCGTAGCGGCGGCCGATCACGGCGGCGAGGAGCAGCAGCGGGATGGTGAAGAGGACGTCGACGAGGCGCATCAGGACGGTGTCGACGCGGCCCCGGTAGAAGCCGGCGATGGCGCCCACGATGGTGCCGACCGTGGTGGCGATGAGACCGGCGAGCACGGCGACGGTGATGGACCCCTGGGCGCCCTTCAGCGTGACGGCGAAGTAGTCGCGACCGATGTTGTCCTGGCCGAACGGGTGCTGACCCATCTGCAGGCCGTCGCCGTCGAACCACGGGATGAGGTCGATCGTGGCTTGGCCGCCGTTGACGACCGTTCCGCTGCGGTCGTGGGGAAGATCCCAGAACCAGAGGCCGGCGTACGCCAGCACGATGACGCCGATGAGGACCGTGAGCGATCCCATGGCGAGACGGTGACGAACGAACCGCCGCATGACCATCTGGCCCTGCGATCGGGCGACGACGCCCATGCCCTGGTCATCGGACTGATCCGGATTGAACAGGCTTCCGGGGTTGACGTCGTCGGCCCCGGTGCCGACGCGGCCGGCTTCGTAGATCTCGGTCGTCATCGTCGGATCCTCGGGTCGAGATAGGCGTACAAGATGTCGGCCACGGCGTTCAGCAAGACGATCGACACCGACACGACCACCATGAAGCCCATGACGGGATAGGGGTCGACCTCGGCGAGACCGTCGACGAACAGACGACCCATGCCCTGCCAGCCGAAGACGGTCTCGGTGATGACGGCACCCTCGATGACCGTCGCGAAGCTGATGGTGATCACGGTCATGACCGGGATCAGGGCGGTGCGGAACGCGTGGCGGAGGATCACCTGTGTGGCCGGGAGACCCTTGGCCTTGGCCGTGCGGACGTAGTCGGACTTCATGGTGTCGAGCATCGACGACCGGGTGAAGCGCATGAACGTGGCGAACCCGATGAGTGCGAGCGCCAGCGACGGCAGGATCTGGTGCCCGGCGTAGTCGACCATCCGCTCCCAGAACGTGCCCGTGAGGTTGGGGGTCTGCGGGCCGACGGTGCCGATGGTCCGGCCCGGCTCCCACGCCGAGATGAACTCGTCGACGAGGATGATCCCGGCCACGCCGAACGAGGCCGCGGCACCGGCACGCATGGCGAGACGGCGGTCGATCTCGCCGCCGACCGCCGCACCGACCACGACGCCGGTGGCGATCGTGAAGACGAGGAGCAGGAACAACTTGGTCCAGTTCGGGTCCTCGATCCACCCCGAGAACACGGTGGCACCGACGAGCCCGACGCCCGCCGACGCCATGGCGGCACCGATCACCCGAGTGGTCGACAGCGGAGCGAAGAGGGCGGCGGCGCCGACGGCGACCGCAGCGGAGAGCAGAACGATCACGATCGGCGACAGACCGGGGTTGAGCATCCAGTCGGTCGAGTCGATGATCGACCACCCGACGATCGACACGATCGCCACACCGGTCGCCGCGATGGCGCGGCGTTGCCAGTTGCCGCCGACGATTCCGTAGGCGAACGTCGCCGCCAACAACGTGAGGATCACGAGCCCGGTCGTGGAGATTCCCGGCGCTTCGAGCCAGTCGTTGAACTTGATGGCGCCGAACTCCTTGAGGAGCACGGCGACCCAGAAGACGGGCAGCGAGAAGAAGAGGAAGGCGGCGAACGTCGACGAGTAGTCGAGGAACGTGTACTGCCGCACGGCCGTGATGATCCCGAAGAGGATGCCGATCACGATCGACAGGATCGTGGCGAGGATCACGAGGCGGAAGGTCGACTGCGTCGCCTGCCAGAGAAGCGTGGAGACGTTCTGGCCTTCGCGGTTCTGACCGAAGTCTCCGCTGAAGAGGCCCGTCAACCAGTCCCAGTACCGCTCCCAGGCGGAGTCGTTGAGACGGAGTCGCTGTCGACGTGCGGCGATGAGCTGGTCGACGTTGGGGTTCGTCGACGTGCGCAGGTCGAACAGCGGGTCACCGGAGTTGATGACCAGGAAGAACATGAGGACGCTCGACGCCAACAGGATCGGGATCGAGACGAGCAAGCGTCGGAGGATGAAGAAGAACATCGACGAGGTAGGTGGTGATCGATGGGTCGAGCTGGTCCGGAGTGTCGGGGGTGGGGCACCCGGCTAGGTGCCCCACCCCGTTCACTCTGTCACATCGGCACGGGTGTGCCGGCTGTCACCTGATCAGGTGAGCAGCCACTCCGAAGAGTTGAACGTGAGCCCGTTCTGCGACGGGTTGTAGATGACGCTCTCGGCGTTGTCGCTGTAGGCGACGACACCCGGGAAGCTGAACACCGGGATGGTGGCCATCTCTTCCCACAGGATCACGTCGATCTGGTTGGCCAGATCGTTCTGAGCGGCCGGATCCGGCGTCGTCAACAGCTCGTCCATCAGCGGCTGGATCGAGTCGATGGCGATGTTGCCGACGTTGTTGCCGGTGCCCGGACGGTACGTGGCGACGGCACCGCTCTTCAGCGGGCTGCCGGCCCAGGCGAACATCGCGATGTCCCAGTCACCCGCGGCGAGCTCGACGTCGAAGAACGTCTCGGAACCGGCGTCGACGACGTCGAAGCCAGCCTGCGAGCAGCTCTCGATGGTGAGCGCCACCTGGTCGGTACGACGCTGGTTGCCACCGTTGTCGAACCAACCGATGCGGACGGTCAGACCGGTCTGGCCGGCCTCCTCGAGCAGCGCAGCGGACGCCTCGAGATCGACCTCGTCGTAAAGGCCACCCGAGTTGTCCTGGTAGCCCTCCTCGAACGGCTGGATCCAGCGGTTGTTGAGCACCTGCGCGTCGGACTGCAGCGGCACGATCAGGTTGTCGACCATCTGCTGACGGGGCAGGCAGAGCGCCCACGCCTGACGGACACGGAAGTCCTGGAACGCTTCGATGTTGAAGTTGAAGTCGAAGTGCTCCCAGATGTACGTGCCGCCCGGCTCGACGACCACGCCGTCGGCCGCCTCGAGCTGACCGAGAAGGTCAGGAGTCGGCTGCGGGTCCATGGCGTTGATCTCGCCGTTGGCGAGCGCCTGGGCCTGAGCTTCCTCGGCGATGAGCCGCACCACGACCGGACCGTTGGCCGGCGTGCCCCAGTAGTTCTCGTTCGGAACCAGGGTCACGGACGCACCGGGCTCCCACGAACCGATGGCCATCGGGCCGCCGGAGATCATGGTGTCCTCGTTGATGGTGCCGGGGTCGACGGTGTACAGGTTGTTGTACGTGTCGGCGATGGCCTCGATGGCCGCACGGTCGTCGGACTCGAACGCCGCGACGAGGTCGTCGACGCCGGACTCACGCTCGATGACGTGGGCCGGGATCTGGCCGCCGAAGAGCGACTGCCAGTCACCGAACGACGTGGCGAACTCGGCCGTGATGGTCTTGCCGTCGTCGGAGCACGTGACGCTCGACATGTCCTCGTAGCCGGTCGTGCCGACCAGGTCGAAGAGGAACAGCTCCACGCCGGACTCCTCGTCGACGAGCGGCTCACCCGCGTCGTCGAGCTGGAAGTACAGACCGTTGTTGGCGTAGTACTGCAGCAGGAAGTCGTCACAGTCGATCGGCTCGCCGTCGGACCACACGGCCGCGGCGTTCACGACGTACTCGACGGTCAGCGGGTCTTCGCTGATGACGCCGGCGGAGTCGATGAGCTCGTCGTCCATCACCAGGCCACCAGTGGGGCCGGCGAGGAAGAACGGGTTCGGCTGGACCTCGTTGAGGATGATCGAGTTCTTGACCGAGTTCGACGTGCCGAGGTTGTTGTTGTAGTTCGAGAACTCCTGGGCGTTGCCGTAGCCGAAACTGACGGCCTCGGCGTCTTCCTCGTCCATGGCCTCGTCGTCGGTCGACTCCTCCTCGGTGTCGCCCTCCTCTTCGTCCATGGCCTCGTCGTCGGTCGACTCTTCGTCGTCCATGGCCTCGTCGTCGGTCGACTCCTCGTCGGAATCGCCGTCGTCTTCGGCTTCCGCTTCGGTGTCGGTCGTCTCGTCGGCGTCGTCGTCGTCATCGCCGCAGGCGGCGAAGATGAGCGCGGACGCAGTGGCGACGGCGAGCAGCTTCGTGCTCCGTCGGGTGCTGTTCACGTGGTGTCCTCCTGTGTTGGACGTTGAAACAGGGGAGGTCACTCACACGCAGGAACCGCCCGATCCGGAGATCGGCGTTCGACCACGCACCCGGAGGACTCCGGACCCTGGCACCCTCCCCGGTGAACCAGAGAAGCGCAAACGTACCACCGCATCGCCGTGAAGATGGCCAGAGGCGGTTTCCCCTCTGTTACCAGTACGTTTCGGTTCCACCCACGCTGTCGGGCGGATCGGCCACTCTGCGGGCCGGCCCGAGAGCCGAGTCCGGCGTCGATCCGGAGGGCGATTCAGTCGCCGAATCCGACGATCGAGGCGAAGTCCTCGGGGACCAGGCTGGCTCCCCCGACGAGTGCGCCGTCGATGTCGGGCTGGGCCATCAACTCGGTCGCGTTGCCCGGCTTGACCGAACCGCCGTACTGGATCCGCACCGACGAGGCGACCGCGTCGTCGTACAGGTCGACCAGCTTCGCGCGGATCGCCGCGCACACGGCCTGAGCGTCGTCGGACGTGGCGGTCTTGCCCGTGCCGATCGCCCAGATGGGCTCGTAGGCGATCACGACGTCGGCCATCTGCTCGTCGGTCACGCCGGCCAGGCCGGCCTCGATCTGGCCGAGGACCTTCGACTCGGTCTCGCCGGCCTCGCGCTCGTCGAGGGTCTCGCCACAGCACATGATCGGCCGCATGCCGTGGGCGAGGATCGCCTTCACCTTGGCATTGACGTCCGCGTCGGTCTCGCCGAAGATCTCGCGCCGCTCGCTGTGACCG
The DNA here is from genome assembly GCA_039198505.1 of Actinomycetota bacterium. Classification (GTDB taxonomy): domain Bacteria; phylum Actinomycetota; class Acidimicrobiia; order Acidimicrobiales; family Ilumatobacteraceae; genus Ilumatobacter_A. Next base: position 7,124 of record JBCCTP010000199.1, read on the forward strand.
CAGATGACGTACTTGACGTTGAGCTTCTGCAGGAACACCGGCGACACCTCACCGGTGAACGCACCCGACGTCTCGTGGTGGCAGTGCTGCGCGCCGAGAGCGAAGTCGAGCTGGTCGGCGTCGATCGACGTCTGCACGGTCCGCAGGTCGGTGAACGGCGGATGGATCGACACCTCGACCTCCTCGAGGGTGTCGGCGGGAATGAGGTAGTGCAGCTTCTGCACGAAGGTGAGCGCCTCGTGATGATCCTTGTTCATCTTCCAGTTGCCGGAGATGAGGGGCACCCTCGCACTCGTCATGACACACCCTTTCTGGTGGCTCCCTCGTCGTCCGCTTCGCTTCCTCCTCGCGACGCGTCCGGCTCGTCGCTGGCGCTTCCCTCGCCGGGTGGTGGTGTCATCTCCGTCCTCCTTCGATCTCGCTGCTCGGGTCAGGCGACGCTGCTACGGAGGGCGGCGAGGCCGGGGAGGTCGCCGTTCTCGAGGAGTTCGAGGCTCGCTCCTCCGCCGGTCGACACGTGGTCGACCTCGTCGTCGAGTCGGAACTGAGCGAGTGCGGCCGCCGAGTCGCCGCCGCCGACGACGGTGAACGCCTTCGTGTCGGCCATGGCCTGCGCGATGGTGCGCGTTCCCGCTTCGAACCGCTCGTCTTCGAACATGCCCATCGGACCGTTCCAGAAGACCGAACGTGCGTCGAGGACGACGTCGCTGAACGCCGCCGCCGAGCCGGGTCCGATGTCTTAGCCGATGCAGCCCTCGCCGAGACGGCTCCCGAACTGCGCGAACTGACCGCTCGCATCG
>JBCCTP010000200.1:0-7905 GCA_039198505.1 Actinomycetota bacterium
AGATCGCGCGGGTGGCGTCGCTCGCGCCGGCCGAAGGCGACCGCAAGGTCCTGCTCCTCGATGAGTTCCACCTCCTCCGCCCCGAGGGTGCGGCGCTGTTGCTGAAGACCATCGAGGAGCCGCCGCCGTCGACCACGTTCCTGATCCTCTGTGACTTCGTTCCGCACGATCTCATCACGATCTCCTCCCGCTGTGTGCGCGTCGACTTCCGGGCGATCCCGAAGGATCTCATCGCCGCTCGGTTGCTCGTCGAGGGCATCGGACCGGCCGAGGCGCAAGCAGCCGCCGTCGCGAGCCTCGGGGACCTCGACCGAGCGCGACTGCTCGCCTCCGATCCGTCGGTTGCGGAGCGGCGACGGACGTTCGCCGGTGTGCCCGATCGACTCGACGGTACGGGTGGCACCGCTGCAGCCCTCGCCGCCGAGTTGCTCGACCTCGTCGACGACGCCGCCGCCCCTCTCGTCGAACGGCACGAGACGGAGGTGGAGCAACTCACCGCGCGCATCGCCGAGATGGGAGAGCGGGGCAGCGGCAAGAAGCAGCTCGAGGACCGCCACAAGCGCGAGCTGCGGCGCCAGCGGATGGACGAGCTGCGCTCGGGACTCGCCGTGGTCGCCGGCGCGTACCGCGATCGCGTGACCGCAGGCCCTGCGGCAAACAACGGTGCTTTCGAGGAGGACGCGGCGTCGGCCGTGCATCTCGTCCACGAGGCTCTCGAGTCACTCACGTTCAACCCCAACGAGAGGCTCCTGCTCGAATCGTTGCTCTGGCGTCTGCCGTCGCGCTGAACCGTCGAACTTCGATCGTCGCGACCGGTCGTGACGTTCTGCTCCGATGAAGGGGGTGTGGGCGCCGTCGTCGAGACATCTGCGGGTGCCGACCCGTCTGGGTCGGTCGGTCTCGTGAGCTCGTTCGACGAGCACGCCCGAGCTCGGGAGCGGCTCGCCGACTGCTTCGACCAGCACGAGTCGACCGTCTACGGGTTCCTCGTCGCTCGCACCGGCGACCGCAGCACCGCCGAGGACTTGACGACCGAGACGTTCCTGGCGGTCACTCGTCGCGCGGCGGCCGATCCGTCGACGACCGATCATCTCGGCCCGGCGCTGCTGCTCACGATCGCCCGGCGGCGCCTCATCGATCACTGGCGCGAGGTCGCCGCTCGTGACCGACGGATCCGACTCGCGCGGGCGCGGTCGGTCACCGAGCGAGGGCCCTGGAGCGGCGACGACCACGTCGACGCCCGCGACGAGCGGGTGATCGAAGCGTTGGAGCGACTCCCGGTGCGTCAGCGCGGCGCGCTGACGTTGCGGTACGTCGAGGACCTCTCCGTCTCCGAGGTCGCCGAGGTGCTGGGACTCGGGCTCAGCGCGACCGAATCGCTCCTCGCCCGGGCTCGCCGATCGTTCGAGCGGGCGCTCGAACAGGTCGAGGAGGACGACCTCTGATGACCGCACGCGACCCGCTCGACCGGCTGCGTTCGCTCGACCGCCCGCACCCGTCCGCTCGGAGCGACGCCCGCCGTCGTGCGGTCCTCGACGAGTTCGACCGGCTGACGGACCGTGACTCGACGAATCGTGACAGCACGGATCGGTGGGCCGATGCCGACCGCTCGCCTGGCATCGTGGTCAGTCCGCGGCCGTCGGCGTCGGGCTCGGTGGTGCCCGGCTCCGAGGTGCCGGACCGGGAGGTGCGGCGGCGTCGCCTCGTGGCCGTCCTGTCGGTCGCTGCCGCCGCTGCACTGGTCGTCGTCATCCCCGTCGTGTTCCGTTCCGCACCGACCGACATGTCGGCCGGCGACGATTCGTCGACGACCCCGCCGTCCGCCACCGTGCTCCCCGACGCCGAACCGCCCGATCTGGCGCAGATCGACGAGGCCGTCGAGGCCTTCTGCCGAGATGATCTCGCGACCGTCCGCGACTCGTTCACCCGCTACCTGGACGGTGAGCTCGGTGGCGGTGTCGCGATCGATCCGCTGGTGAACGCGGTCGTGCCGCCGGTCGAGGAACTCGTCGAACGCCTCGCCGACTTGGCTGCGCCCGAACTGTTGATCGCTGACGTCCAACGACACCTCGAGGCACTCGACTCGGAGTTCCGCGCCGCGGTGATCGTCGACGTGATCGCCGATCTGCTCGACGCGACCGACCATCTGATCCTCTCGACCGTCGGCTTCGACCCGCCGTGCGAACCCTCGACCACCCTCTGACCAGGAGATCCGATCATGCACGATCGATTCACCATCCGCACTCGTCCCTGCATCACCTCGGGACCGGCTCGTCTCGCCGTGCTGATCGCGCTCGTCGGAGCGGCCTGCGGTGGAGGGGAGGACGCGACGCCGACGTCCGACGGGCCGACCGTCACCTCTGACGCGAGCGGATCGGCCGACGAGGAGCGGGTCACGGAGTCGACCGAGGTCGTCGAGGCCGGTGCGACCGACGTCGAGTCAGCGGGCACCGAGCCGGCCACGACGCCGACCGGCTCGGTCGCGGAGGCGGGTGGCGAGTCCGAGGGAGACAACGACGCGCTGACGTGTCTCGAGCTGGACGTCCCCTCGCCCGACGTCGCTGGTTCGGTGAGCGCGCCGGACGACGAGCCGGGGGTGTTCGATCCACTCCGCTCGGCGCGAGTGGTCGACGCCGACCATCTGATCAGCGATCTGGAGACCACCCTGGGCTCCGTCGCCCCGCTCGTCCTCCCCGCCGGCCGGCACGACACCGACGCACTCGGCACACCGGTGGGGCTCGATCTGCCGGTTCCGTGGCGCCTCATGCGGGCGGATCCGGGTCTGCTCGTGTTCGCCTCCGGTGACGAGACGTTGGTCCAGGACCGGCCGCTGATCCGCGTGGGGCGCCCCGCAGCCGTCGCCCCGGCCGAGATCGCCGTCGATCCCGACGCCGTCGAACCCGGCCGGCAGCGAACGGTTCCGCTCCCGGAGTCGCTGCTCGAGTGGTTCGACACCGTCGACGCGATCAGGGTCGAGTCGTGCGCGACGACCGTGATGTCCGATGTCGATGCGACCGTGTTCGACGTGATCATCGACCCCGAGGCCGGTGCGACGTCGTTCTGCCAACCGATCGGTGAGTGTGCGTCGGCGTTCGTGTGGCACACCTCGGGTCCCGCCACGCCCACCGAGGTCCGGTTCAACTCCCGATACCGCTATCGGGTCGTCGAGATCGAACAACCCGGTGTCGACATCATCGCGGTCGCGCAGGCGCTGCCCGACGAGTCGGCTGCCTGGTTCGACCGGGCGACCTCGTTCCTCGTCTCGTGGGAACTCGGCGAGCCCGCCGAGCTCGGTCTCCCCGACGGAGCGTTCTCGAGCATCGGCGACGTCCCGCCCGGCCCGTTGGCGCCGCTCTCGCTCCCCTTCCTCCGGTTCGACCTCACCGAGCCGGTGTGGGCCGGCACGCTCGGCCGCACCGTGGCGTTCGGGCCGATCGACGGTCCCGCGCCGTGGCAGGACGGTCCTTCGATCGACATCTTCCTGCCCAGCGCGTCGAACGACGGGCCGATCTCGACCGTCGACGACGTCGTCGCCGCGTTCGAATCGAGCGATGTCCTGGCCGATCGACGACCCGCCGAGACGCTGTTCGGGCTCGACGCGGTCGTGGTGACCGTCGACGGCGACGCCGAGAGCCGCACACTGCGGTCGACGGTCGCCGATCCGCCGGATCCCAGCGAGAACGACGGATTCGGATGGTGGTTCGCCGGACCGGGGGACGTCGTGCGGATCGTCGACATCGACGGGGTGGGCCCGCTCGTGGTGTCGGTGGTCGGTCCTGCCGATGCTCCCGAGGGCTTCGATGACTGGGTTCGGTCGGTCCTCGAGTCCGGCGAGATCGTGCCGGTCGCTTCGGGATGAACACAGGCGCGGGCGGGGGCGGCCCGCGGATGTGGCAGCCTGCGTCTCGGTGGATCGACTCGGTGGAACTCGATGACGGACGGCCGGACGTCACGACGGAGGTTCCTCACCGGCGCGGCGACGGCCGGCTTCGGTGTCCTGGCGGGCCAGGAGCTCGCCTCTCGTCTCGCCGTGGCGGCACCTCCCGACGCGCTCGACCGTCTCGGCACGGCTGCTGACCGAGCGTTCCGGGTCGACCCACCGGATCCTCCCCCGCCGCCGCCCGGCGGGTACGACCCCACCGTTCGGTACGTGGGGATCTACGGATTCCCGGGGTCGTCGCAGCTCGGGATCCTCGGCCAGCTCTCGGTCGAGGGCGGGATCGAACGCGCCCGCTCGCTCGCCGCTCAGTACGCCGGGTTCGAACGACCGCCCGTGCCGTTCCTCGAGATCATCGCTTCGGTCGCTGCAGCGAACGCAGGAGCCGACGGCGACTACTCGAACGAGTTCGCCACGTCGTTCTTCGAGCCGCATCTCGCCGCCACGCGCGGCACCGATGTCCAGGTCGTGTTCGACCTGCAGCCCGGCCGGTCCACCTTCCTCCAGCAGGCCCGGGAGTACGAGCCGCTCTGGTACGAGCCGCACGTCCACATGGCCCTCGACCCCGAGTGGCGGACCGATCCTCCCCGCACGCCGGGCGGCGGGACGATCGGCACGGTCGACGCGTCGGAGGTGAACGCCACCATCGACTACCTCGACAGCATCATCCGGGCCCGCGGCCTCCCGCGCAAGATGGTGGTGGTCCACCAGTTCACGCCGTCGATGATCACGAACAAGCCGTTCATCCGTGGGACGGAGAACGTCCATGTCGTCATCCAGATGGACGGCTTCGGTTCGCTCACGCTGAAGCGCGGTTCCTACTCCCGCGTGGTCGACGGGCTGCCGGCGGGGGCGACGACCGGATGGAAGAACTTCTTCACCCAGGAGCGCACCCCCACGCCGGCGGAGACGGTCGACAACGACCCGCCACCGATGTTCGTCTCGTACCAGTGACCGTGTTCGGGGGCGCGCAGTCACGACGATCGGTGGCTCCGCGGCTCCCAGCTGCGCCCGCAGGGCGTATCCTGACCCGATGACCGATCTCGCTTCGCCTCTCGTCGCTCCGGTCACCCTTCCGAAGGCCAACGAACCGTGCTGGTGCGGGAGCGGCCGCAAGTACAAGCGCTGCTGCAAGAAGCGGGAGGGCAAGGTCATCGCGGGCGTCGTCACGCCGATGCGGTCGGTCCCCGACCACATCCCCCACCCTCCGTACGCCGAGACCGGCGAGTACGAGCCGTGGGACGAGGGTCGCGTCAAGTCGCCCGAGATCATCGAGCGGATGCGGCGCAGCGGGGCCATCGCCGCCGAGGTGCTCCGCCTGGCCGGCGAGAAGGTCGCCCCGGGTGTCACGACCGAGGAGATCGATGCGTACGTGCACGAGCTGTTCGTCGCTCGTGACACCTATCCGTCCACGATCAACTACCACGGGTATCCGAAGGCCTGCTGCACCTCGGTCAACGAGGTCATCTGCCACGGCATCCCCGACTCGCGCCCCCTCCAGGACGGCGACATCTGCAACATCGACGTCACCGGCTGGGTCGGCGGCGTGCACGGCGACACCAACGCCACGTTCTTCGTCGGCGACGTCGACCCCGAGTCGCAACAGCTCGTGCGGGTCACCGAGGAAGCGATGTGGAAGGGCATCGACGCCGCTCGTGCCGGTCGTCCGCTCAGCGACATCGGTCGGGCCATCGAAGACCACGTCAAGCCGTACAAGTACGGAGTCGTGCGAGCGTTCGTGGGCCACGGCATCGGCGAGCAGTTCCACACCGACATCCAGGTGCTGCACTACTACGACACCCGTGCGAACGTCGTGATGCGTCCGGGCATGACCTTCACGGTCGAGCCGATGATCACGCTCGGCACGATCAACTTCAAGATCTGGGACGACGAGTGGACCGCGGTCACGGCCGACGGCAAGCGCACCGCCCAGTTCGAGCACACGCTCCTGGTGACCGACGACGCTCCCGAGGTGCTCACCGGCGGCCCGGGTGCCGTCAGCCCCGACGCTCCCTGGCGCCGCTGACGAAACAGCACATCCGGTGCCGGGTCGGAATCGTGCTGTTTCCAGCACGGTCCCCGGTCAGCGGCCGAAGGCCTGCTTCGAGTCGAGGATGTACTTCGACCCGTCCTCGTCCTCCATCACGTAGGCGACCCACCAGTTGTCCCGGGAACTCACCAGGATCGCCGACTTCAGTGGCGAGTTGTTCAGGCCGAGCGGATCGGCCTCCACCCGGTTGATGCCGAACTGCTTGTAGTACCCGTCGGGTCCGACGACCCTCGGGTCGCGGTCGAACAGGATCACCAGGTCCTTGGCGCCCGGGTCGTCGACCCGCCAGTGCATGTCGATCGTGTCCGGGAGCAACCCGTTGTCGTTGACGGTGAGCCACACCTCGGGCGTCGTCGGCTGGTAGACGGGGCTGAAGTCGAGCACGTTCCCGAAGCGGTCGAGGTAGGCGGCGCGGTATCCGAAACCCTTCGACTCCGACGAGTTGTTGATGTTGTCGCCGTCGGCCTTCGCCGACCGCCGATGCACGATCGTGTTGCCGTCGAGGAGGACCACGTCGTCGCACGGTCCCTCGATCGTCGTGGTCCACCTCGTCTGGAAGTTGCCCGATCCGTTGATCCGCAGCGTCGCCGTCGGCGGCTGGAATTCGCCGGCATCGAGTCGGCGGACGTACTCGTGGCGATCGTGGACGTCGAAGTCGGCGTTCGTCTCGAGACACCGTTCGTGCGACTCGCCGGGCCCCGAGTCGAAGCGCACCCCACCCGTCCCGAGCCGGGACTGGATCAACGTCACGGTGCCGGCATGGGTGAAGGGCGCCGATGCGATCGGGTTGACACCGGGCAGGTACGGAACCGGGTCGAGGGCGCTCGCCACGACGAACACGCGCGGCTGCATGTCTCGCTGGTGCGGCAGGAGAGCGGTCGTGATCGACCGTGGCGCGCCGAACGAGTACGTCACGATGTCGGTGCGCCCGTATCCGGCCGCCATGAGGTCGTCGTGGAGGTCGAGCGCGCCGACCGTGGCCAGAGCGCCTCCGAGGCTGTGGCCGGTGAAGAACACCCGAGCTCCGGCCACACCCGGCTGGGCGTTGGCGAGCAGGGTCGCCCGCAGCTCGGTGCGGACCGACTGGAAGGCGCCCGAGATGCCGGTGTGGACGGCGTCGTCGATCGTCGTGCCGTCCGTCAGGATGAACGACGACTTCGTGGCGAGGACGTCGGTGACGATGTCTCGGGCGTCGCCCTCCGTCCCCCGGAACGCCACCGCGAGGTCCTGGGTGACGACGTTGCGGGCGACGATCACCTCGGTGTCGTACACCGTCGGGAGCTCGATCGTGGGGCCGCCCGGGAAGGTGACGGTCGACCCCGAGGATCGGAACGCACGGACGAGGACCCAGCACGCCGAGTCGTCGTTGATGTCGTCCGGGTCGTTGATCATCACCCCGGCGTCGAGGAGCCCGACCCCCGGCTGCTGACCGGGCTGGATGGTGTAGGCGAGCCGAGAGAGGCCGGCCATGGTGCGAGCCGTCCCCTGGTCGAACGAGCTCCGGGTCGGGTCGACGCACTCGGGGTGGGCGTCGGTCAGCGGGGTCTCCCCGCGGGTGTCGATGATGCGTTCGGGGGCGCCGGTGGGGTCGGCGGGTGTGTAGGCGGTGGCGGCGATGGTGCCGAGGTGGTCGGCGATGAGGTCGACGGTGGTGTCGGGGGAGTTCTGGTAGCAGACCTGGCCGTCGGTGCCGATGGTGGCGATGGCGACGTTGGGGTCGATGGTGTTGGGGCCGTAGTTGGCGTTGGAGGCGACGGGTGGGTTGTTCTTGACGTTGCTGGAGATGAGCAGTCCGTAGCCGGTGCCGTTGCCGCGGACGGGGGTGAGGTTGACGACGGCGGCGTCGCCGGGGTTTCCGTCGACGGTGAAGCAGAGTTGACCGTCGGGTCCGATGCGGGTGCCGCCGGTGCCGTCGCGG
>JBCCTP010000201.1:0-7870 GCA_039198505.1 Actinomycetota bacterium
CGGCGAGGTAGGCGGTGGGGTCGCGGACATCGTGATCGGCGAGCCTCATCACGTCGGCGATCCGTCGGCTCGGCTCGAGGCCGACCTCGGCGAGATGTCTCCGAAGTGTGTCCCGGGCGACGCGGACCTGCGCCCGTCTGCCGCTCACCGCATGGGCGACCATCACCCGCCACCACAGACGCTCGTCGGTCGGATCGGCGATCGCGTCTCGTTCGAGCTGGTCGATGATCGAGTCGACAGCGCCGCGGCGGATCGCCGTGGGGAACCCGTCGCTCACGTCCTCCCACCGCTCGACGAACACCGCACACGACCGACGAACGTTCGGGTGGTCGGACAGACCGAGCGCCGTGCTCACGGCGTCCCCATCGATCCCGTCGGCCAGCTCAACCCGGAGGTCGCCGTCGATCCGGTATCCGGCACGGGTGGCGGCCACGAGGTCGGGCGTCGCCTCGCGCACTCGGGCGAGGTGGTTGTGGACCGAGGCCCGAGCCGATCGGGGCGGATCATCACCCCACACGAACTCGATGACCTCGTCGATGGCCACGGGCTCGGGGTGACGCACGACGATCGCCCCGATCACGGAACGTTCCTTGGGTCTCAGTGGAAGCACGACCGCGCCGGTACGGACCTGGGCGACGGTGTGGTCGATCGCGACCGAGACTCCGGATGGCGACGTCATGTCGTCGACCGAGATGACGAGAGAATTCCGGCAGCCAACTCCGCGAGCGCGGGCGTGAACACCGGTGCACGGGTGACGGCACACGACCGGAGACCCCGGCGCGCCGTCTCCCGTGCCCGGGCGCGGTCGCCCAGGAGATGGTGCAGCCGGGCGAGCGACAGGTCGACCGGCCCGAAGGTGCCGACGTCGAACGTGGCCCACCAGCCGCCGTAGGGCTCGAGGTGCGGAAGGATTCGGGCGGCGCGCTCGAGGTCGTTCATCAACACGGTGGCGTCTGCGGCCGCCACCAGGCCGGGCAGGAGGGTGAACGAGGGTGGGAGCTCGTGATGGTCGTCGTGGATGATGCGGTCGAACGACGCGGCGGCCGTCGTGGCGTCGACCGTGGCCGCGGTCAACGCACGCGCTGCGTGCCACGTCGCGACCTCGGGTTGATCGTCGACGAGCGCGGCGACGGCTCCGTCGAGTTCGTGTGCCCGCCCCTGAATGCGGCGGACCGCCAACAGCAGCGCACCGTGCGTGGCGATGCGGAGATCGTCGCCCACGACGACCTCGGGGGACAGGAGGGCGTCGGCGTGCTGCTCCGCGCTCTCCATGTCGCCGTCGAGGAGTGCGATGGTGGAACGGAACGAGAAGAGGCTCCAGTTCCGTCCGCGCTGACCGAGTCGAGCGGCGAGCCGTTCAACCGTCTGCATCGGTACGCGCGGATCGCCATCGCCGGCCCGGAAGCACAGTCCGACGCCCAGCCGGCTGGCCTCGTACACGTAGTCGATGGTGCCCGTCCGATCGGCGGCCCGATGGAGCTCGTCGATGACCCCGCGCAGTCGCGGGACGTCGTGGACGGTGCTGAGCGGTGTGTAGGCCCGGAGGAGGACGTCGCCGCGGAGCACCGGGTCGTCGACCGAGCCCGACAGGTGATCGGCCTCGTCGAAGAGGTCGCGCGCCCGCTGCGGATCGAGCGAGATGCCGGCCGAGAACGCCGCCGCAGCGCACACTTGCGCACGGAGGCTCGGTTCCTCGACCTTCGCCAGGGCGACCTCGACGAACCGGGCGGTGTCGGCGTCGACACGGCCGAGGCCCATCCCGGGCCGGATCGACGCCAACCGGGTGGCGGCGCGGCCGACCACGTCGAACGCGCCGAGTTCCTCGGCCCGGGCGGCGCACTCGACGAGGATCGCCGGGGCATTCGCGTCCGAGAGGAAGACGCCGAGGTTGCCCAGAGTCACCCCCGTGCGGCACCACCGGACGGTCCGTCCCTCGTGCTCCAGGACCAGCTCCCACGCCAGTCGGGCGCTCGCCAGAGCCTCTTCGAACCGGTGGGCCCGTCGTGCGGTGTCGACGTGCTCGAGCGCAGCGCGGATGGCGTGTTCGGGGTCGGCGCTCGCCGCCGCCCGTGCGAGCCGAGCGATGTCCGCGACGCGGCTCGGGCGGTCGGCAGTTGCGACCGCTGCGGCGGCATGCCGCGAGAGTTCGATGGTCCGATCGCGATCGAGTCGGTCGAGCACCGCCTGTCGGTAGGTCTGGTGCGCGAAGCCGAGGAAACCGTCACCGACGTCCTCGATGAACCCGTGAGCGATCGCGATGGCCAGACCGATCGAGCCCGCCGACGTCATGCGGGTGACCTCGTCGGGGTCGAAGACGTCGCCGAGAATCGCGGCGCACTCGACGGCGTCGGTGCACCCGCGCGGGAGTGCGACGAGTCGATGCAGTGCCGCAGTCGAGGCGACGGACTCCGGCGGTGCGAACTCGTCGGAGGGCGGCTGACCGTCGCGCCGACGCAGGACGTCGATCGTGAGCTCGCGGACGAAGAGCGGACTGCCGGACGCGTGCGCGTCGATCCAGTCGACGGCGTCGTCGGTCCAGCGTCCCGGCGTGGCGAACGCCGTGACGTACCGGCGAATCGCGCGCCGATCCCACGGGTGGAGGTCGATCACCTGCGCGTCACTCATCTCGTCGACCCGATGGCGACTGGTGACGAGCAGCGACACGGGGTGGCGCCTCGGGTCGGCGCCGGTGGTGTCGTCGACGGCCTTCCGCTCGCGCAGCCTCGTCGCCAGCCGCGCAACCAGCCCCCGTGTCTCGTCGGAGGCGTGGTGGAGGTCGTCGAGCAGCAGGAGCAGGCGGGTCGATGAGGGCGTGGCGAGTTCGTCGACGAGTCGGTCGGTGAAGTCGTCGATGTCGGCGTCCCGGGTCGACGACGTCTCCCGCGCCGTGGACACCGTCGACTCGGCGGCGGCGTCGCCCTCTCGCTCGCGACGACCGCCGAGGAGCTCGACGAGCGGACGCGTCGGGTCGGGCTCGGACGGCGAGCACACCGCTGCGACACAGCGCCATCCACGCCGCGGGAGCAGGTCCATCACACGACGCGCGGCCACCGACTTCCCGCCACCCGCCGGCGCGACCAGCAGGGTGAGGCACTCCTCGCCGTCGAGGTGATCGACGAGTCGGGAGATCTCGCCGCTCGGATCGAGAGCTGTGGTCGTCCCTGAGGCGCCGATCGACGGCGGGTGGTGGTCGGCCGTGGCACCGAGGCTCTCCGGACGCAGCGCACTCGGTGTGTCGAGGAAGAGGTCGTCGCTGGCAATCGCCGTCTCGAGACGCTGCAGGGCGCGTCGACCGCTCGGATCGGGGATCGCTCGTCGTGCCGATCGGGCGATCTCCAGTGCCCGCCGGCGCTGACCGATCCGCGCCCGGGCGATGGCGCTGAGCCACCAGCGATCGAGGCGATGTGGGGCAGCCTCGACGAGGGCGTCGAGATGGACGAGCAGAGCGTCGTCGACGCCGGCCGCCGTGCGGTCGACCGCATCGGCCTCCTCGTCCTCGAGTCGCCGGCGTCGGTCGTCGGCCCGAGCCGCGACGACCGACGGCTGGTCGGCGAGCTCCTGGTAGCTCGTCGCAGTACCGGGTGCCGTCACCTCGACCCCGTCGGCGAACCGGTATCCGACCGGCGTGGTCTCGAGCAGTCCGACCGCGGATCGGCGCAGCCGGGCGACATGGTTGTGGACCGCCTTGATGGCGGTCGCCGGTGGCGTGTCGCCCCACACCAGCGCGGCGATCCCTGCCGCCGAGACCGTCGCCGGATGATGGAGAGCGACGGCGGCGACCACCGCTCGTTCCTTCGGTCGGAGGTCGCTCACGATGCCGTCGGCCGTGCGGACGGCGGTCACCCCGGACACGTCGACCGACCACCCCGCCTCGACCATCGGTGAGAAGTATGGCGCCGGGGCCTACTGGCGGTGGAGGGGAGCGAGCGAGGTCACCGGTTCGTCGCTGACGAGGCGGCGGAGTCGGACATCGTCGACCAGCCACGAGTCGCCACCGGGCAGCGTCTCGACCCGGAAGGCCGCCGAGCCGCTCGAGGTGCCGGCCCCATGAGCCGTCGGAGCGATCACCTGGGTGCCGTCGACGAGAACCGAGCTCGTGCCGGTCTCGTCGGTGCGGATCTCGACCTTGGTCCAGGTCGCCGCTCCGACCGTCGTTCCGTCGGTTGCGTCGACCGTGCGGGTCGAACCCTCGATCGCTGCCAGGGCGACTCCGGCGACATCCGCACGCACCTCGCGCTGATCGGTCGGCGAGTCCTGCGTGTTGGTCCCCGCCGCCGTCGACGCCGCTGAGGGGTCGGTGAGATACCACCACGACTCGAAGGCGAGACCGGGCTCGTCGAGCCCGGCGGCGACGAGCCACGGGCTCGCTCCGGACGTGACGTTCGGGGCATCGAGCGCGTGCGAGCCGGTCCGCGTGGTCGACGTGGTCGTCGCCCACGCGCCGGGTGCCTCGGTCTGCGGTGCGCCGACCGAGATCATGCCGGTCGGGTCGCTGAGGTTGAAGTACTCGGTGGCGATCCGGTCAGCCGAGCGTTCGGTTCGGCCGAGCGTGACCTGGTCGACGCTGCCGACGAGCGCCGCCGACTGGATGCTCGTGTCGCCGACGGTGACCGGAATCGAACGGTCGTCGCCCAGCGTTCCGACCGCCGCGGTCGAATCGACCTGAGTGCCGTCGACGTAGAGCCGGAGGTCGGCGCCGTCCCAGGCGGCGGCGAGCTGGTGCCAGGTGCCGGTCGACACGGAGCCGCCGCGAGCCTCGATCGTGGACGCTCCGACGAGGATCCGCGCGACCGCCTCACCGGTCGATCCGTCGACGATCAGCTCGTGGACCGTGCCCCCCGACCCGGTCTTGGCGATCACGGCCGACTCACCTGCGAGGGCTGCGAGATTGACCCAGCCGGACATCGTGATGGCGGTGTCGGTCGGATCGAAGGCGGGACCCGACAGCCGCTCGCCACCAGCGGCGAGATCGAACCCGTCGCCGGCGATGCCCGCCCCTGGCGATGAGACGTCGAGTCCGCCGAAGGCGCTCATGTCGTGGCGCCGGACGCTGCGGTCGACCACGCCTCCCGCCGGGTCGACGGTGACGGTTGCAGAGAACTCCGACGTGGCGCCGAACGAGCCGGCTCCGAGATCTTCGGTGGCCGTCGCCGCCAACACGTCGCCGTCGGCGACGACCGGCAGTCCGCTCAGCGCGAAGGTCTCGACTCCGGCCGCTCCGGTCGCCGTGACCGTCTCGGCGTGGATGAGTGTCTCGCCCTCACCGTGTCCGGTCGGATCCCCGCCGCTGGTCGGATTGGCGAAGACCTCGATCCGGTAGTCGCCGGCGGGCACGTCCAGATCGATCTGCAGCGAGGTCTCGCCGGCGGACGGGCTGGTCAGGACCGGGAAGTTGAGGAGGTCGTTCGGCCCGGCGTCACCGTCGTCAGCGTCGTTCGGCGTCACGGCGTCATCGGCGAGGTCGATCGCGAGCGCTCCGTTGCCGGTGATCGAGTTGCCGAGGATCGCAGCATCGGTGGCGTTGACGATGATCACGCCGTCGTTGACGGCGTTGGCCACCGTGTTGGCGTCGGCCGGGTTCACCCCGCCGAACCTCAGCGAACCTGCGCCGTCGGAGTACAGCGCCTGGGAGACGGGAGCGGCACCGCCTGACTCGTCGAGACCGAACACGTTGCCCGTGATGATCGTCCCAGCGCCGGCGGTGCTGTGGTACATCGCAGCGTTCCCGGTGTGCCCGAATCGGTTTCCGGTGATCACCGTGGCGGCCACGCTGTTGTTGAGTCCGAGACCCTCCGACGGCGCACCCGTCGCGGTCGTGCCGTCGGCCTCGAGGCCGAACACATTGCCCTCGACCAGGGTGTTCGTGGCGTTCTGCGTGACGAGCACGCCATCGGCCGAGCCGACGGCGGCGAATCGGTTGCCGCTCACACCCGCACCGCCGATCCGGATGGCGTCGGGAGAGCCGTACACGACGAGGTCGGAGATGGCGTTGCCCGCCGTGGTCCCGTCGATGTCGAGGCCGAACCAGCTCGACTCGACGACCGTCCGGTCGGACCCGGTGATGAGCGCGTTGTTCGGCCAGGAGAACAGCGCCAGGCCGCGCACGGTCGTGTCGCTCGCCTGGACGTCGATGCCGAAGCCGGAGCCGAGCGACGACCCGTCGAGGCCGATGATCGGCTCGGCGGTCCACCCCGGCTGCGTCGTGGCATCGATCGCGACGGTCGACGTGAGCTGCGGAAGGGTCGTCGTCGCCGGCGTGATGGTCCAGGCGCCCGATGAGTGGCCCGAGTCGGACATCGGGATGGAGAAGTGGATCGTGGTCACGGCGGACGACGCGTTCGCCTCCTCGATGGCGGCTCGAAGTGAGCACTCGGGATCGGACTCGGAGTTGGTGCCACCGGTGTGGCAGATCCCGTCACCCGGCGCGGAGTCGCCGCCGTCGCCGGTGGAGTTCACCGTCACGGTCCCGGACGTGACGGTTCGGACGGCGGAGAACTCCGACGTCGGACCGTACGAGCCGCCGCCGAGGTCCTGTGTGGCCGTCGCCGTGAGGGCGTCGCCGTTCGACAGAGCGGGGACGCCCGTGAGCGTGAAGGACTCGTCGCCGGCAGCACCGGTCGCGGTGACGGTCTCGGCGTGGATCAGCGTCTCGCCTTCGCCGTGGCCGGACGGGTCGGCGCCGTCGGTGGGGTTGGCGAAGACCTCGATGCGGTAGTCGCCGGCGGGCACGTCGAGGTCGACGTCGATCGTGGTCGCACCGTCCGTCGGAACGGCGAGCACCGGGAAGTTGAGCAGGTCGTTCGCGCCGCTGTCGCCGTCGTCCGCGTCGTTGGCGGTGACGCCGACGGCACCGAGGTCGATCCCGATGCCACCGTTGGCACGGATCTCGTTGCCGACGATCGACACCGATGACGAGTTGCTGACGCGGACACCTGGTCCGCCGTTGTTCGCCACGACGTTTCGATCGGAGGGTCCGGTTCCGCCGATGATCACGTCTGCGTTCGTCTGCAACGCCCAGATACCACCCTGAGCGTTCCCCGCCAGCGTGAGACCGTCGGAAGCCACGCCGATGAGATTGTCGCGGACCACGGTGCGATTCGTCCGCAGGATCTGGACGCCCCGGCCTCCGCTGAAGCCGATCACGTTGCCGCGAACGACGTTGTCATCGGCGTCTCGCACGTCGACGCCGTCGTCGGCATAGCCGCGGTCGAGCAGGCCGGTCGCATCGGTCCCGACGTAGTTCCCTTCGATGAGGTTGCCGTTCGATTCGACGAGGATGCCCTCCCGGTCGTTGACGAGGACGCCCGAACCGGCAACGACGTTGCGGTCAGCAGCGGTGGGTCCACCGATCGTGTTGCTCGGCGAGGTCGGCTCGATCTCGATGGCTTCGTCGCTCATCGCTGCGGAGGTCGTGCCGTCGAGGAGGAGCCCGAACCAGGAGCCGACCACGTCGTTTCCACCTGCACCGGTCAGGACGAGACCGTCGACGAACGAGTGGACCGCGAGCGACCGAACGGTCGATCCGCCGCCGGAGATGGTGAGTCCGACGCCGCCGGTCGTCGTGCCGTCGAGCGCGACGACCGGTGAGCCGGCGAAGGTCGGTTGGGTCGATCCGTCGATCACGGTGTCGGTCGTGACCGTCGGCAAGGACGTAGCGGGCTCGATCGTCCACCCGATCGGTGTCACACCGCTGTACCCGGAGTCGGCGGTTGGGATGTCGAAGTGGATCGTGTCGACGTCGGCGCTGGCGTTCGCTTCCTCGATCGCGGCGCGCAGCGTGCACTCTTCGTCCCCGGCGGCGTTCGTGCCTCCCGTCCAGCAGTACCCGTCGCCGGGGGAGGCGTCGCCGCCGTCGCCGGTCGAGTTGACG